>NZ_MCUF01000031.1:0-68396 GCF_002873615.1 Shewanella sp. 10N.286.51.B7 | reverse complement strand
TTAATATCTTATTATATAAAAAAGGATAAATACTTAATGTATTTATCCTTTTTTGCTTTACTACTGTACCAAGATAAATGATTAATCTTCCAACGAGTAAGGCAGTGCAATAACACTGAGCTCACTTGTTTCATCTTCTTTAATACGCAGTTTTGCATCATTTTCTGTGTCGTTAGCAAGAACCGCAGTGAGTAAGACTTTACCTTCATGCTGTACTGACTCAATGACTTTACCTGCACGACGAAATCCGTCTTCATCAGCAATTTCAATTTGAGTTTCGCTGCTAACTGTTTCTGATGCGGTTCCGGTAAGGATATATAAAGCACGCTTATTACCGCCGCGATACTTCATTCTTGCGATTGTTTCTTGCCCCATGTAACAGCCTTTTTCAAAGCTGATACCGTTGACGGCTTGTACATTACACATTTGAGGAACAAATTCGCCACTGTGGTTCGCATCAATATTGGCATAACCTGACTTGATTTCAAGAGCTTGCCAAGTTGCAGCCTCTTGTAAAATTTGTTCTGAAGCTGCAACTAACTCATGGGCTTTTACGGCTTCTGTGATAACAATGAAACGTTCACCATCTTTAAGGATAATAGTATCTGCAACTGTGGTTAATTCAGCTGTGATGTCACCAAATTGCTGGGCAATAAATGCTGCCGCTTTTTTCCCTGCCAAACCCAGGATGATTTTATCAGCGGTAACATCAATTAATTCAGCTTTACTGAAAACGGCATATTTTTGCCATTGCGCTAAGCTCAGAGGCAGGACTGAAGCAGGTAATAGGGCAAATAGCTGCTCAGCAATTGAAAAGGTTCTAAAGCTTGAAAGCATTTTACCTTTCGCATCGCAATGTGCCCCCCAACGCCATTGATCATCCTGTAATGACATGATGTCAGTCGTCACTTGACCGTGAATAAAGGTTTTGCCCTGTTCACCGGTTATTTCAATTAAGCCTAAATGAGTAAGATTGGCGACTAATAAGTCAGGAGAGGTATGTAAAAAATCCCAATCAGGCAGAGTCGTTGCAAGTGTCATAAACTAATTCCTAAGATGACCAACAGATATATGGATTGAGTGTAACGGAAATCATTAACGCTCAAAAGAAAAAGCTATCTCCAATTGAATGAAGATAGCTTTATTTCACAGTTCACCTGTACAACTAAAAGTACGTCAAATTAACACTGGTGGTTAAAATAAAACGCGAGTACGAATCGTACCTTCAATTGCTTTTAACTCGCCTAAGGCTTGTTCTGCTTGATTCGAATCAACTTCCATTACTACATAACCAATCTCTGCAGTTGTTTGCAGGTATTGTGCAGCAATGTTAATGCCTTTTTCAGAGAAGGCTTGGTTAATTTTAATCAATACACCAGGTCGGTTATGGTGAATGTGCAGTAAACGCGAAGTGCCTTTGTGTTGCGGTAAAGAAACTTCTGGGAAATTAACTGCAGAAACCGTTGAACCATTATCTGAATATTTGGCTAGCTTGCCAGCAACTTCAATGCCGATATTCTCTTGTGCTTCAGCTGTACTGCCACCAATATGCGGGGTAATGATGACATTATCTTGGCCGCGTAACGGGCTGATAAATTCGTCATCATTTGATTTTGGCTCGACTGGAAATACATCGATAGCTGCGCCAGCAAGGTGACCTGATTTCAATGCATTTGATAGTGCGTCGATATCAACCACAGTGCCACGAGATGCATTAATGAAAATACTTTTCTCGCGCATTTGAGCAAACTCTTTTTCACCAAACATATCTTTTGTTTGAGGCGTTTCAGGGACATGCAAACTGATCACATCAGCTTCACCTAATAACGTTTCTAACGAATGAATTTGGCTTGCGTTGCCTAGGGGTAGCTTATCTTCAATATCGTAGAAAACCACTCGCATACCTAAGGTCTCAGCTAAAATACCAAGTTGAGTACCAATATGGCCGTAACCAATAACACCAAGGGTTTTCCCACGGACCTCATAGCTGCCACTGGCACTTTTAAGCCAGCCACCACGATGGGCATGAGCATTTCGCTGAGGAATACCGCGCATTAGCATGATGATTTCACCTAAGACTAACTCTGCAACACTGCGGGTATTAGAAAAAGGCGCATTAAATACCGGTACACCGAGCTTTTCAGCAGTGGCGATATCAACTTGGTTTGTGCCAATACAGAAACAACCAATGGCGACGAGTTTTTCAGCATGATTTAACACGTCTGCAGTTAATTGAGTACGGGAACGCAAACCAACAAAGTGCGCATCCTTAATGGATTGCAGCAACTCATCTTCAGGTAAAGATGCTTTATGGTATTCAATGTTTGTGTAACCTGCACGCTCAAGTACATCGACCGCAGTTTGGTGGACGCCCTCCAACAGCAGGATTTTTATCTTATCCTTGTCAAGCGAGTGTTTCGCCATGATATGGGTACCCTCTTATCAATAGTTATGCTTATGTTATGCTGATATAAACGCCCGACCAAAGTAGCATTTTTTTTAACGCTTGTAGAGGGCTAGATGGCTAAAGTTAATATTCTAATTCTAGAACAATATCATCTAAGAGGGATTTAGTTTGAATAAGAAAGTTATATGGATAGTTATATATTGCGCAGTTTTAGTTTGGTCAGTCATTTCGCCTAAAGATATGTTTACATGGTGGTTAGAAGCATTACCTGCTTTATTGGCAATTCCTATCTTATTTTTCACACGTGATCGGTTTCCGTTAACACCACTTTCCTATGTTTTAATACTCATTCATTGCTGTGTGTTACTCGTTGGAGCTAAGTACACCTATGCAGAAGTGCCTTTATTTGATTGGATAGCGCAGTGGATGGGGAGCGATAGAAATAATTACGACAAAATAGGCCATTTAGCTCAAGGGTTTATTCCTGTCATTTTAGCTCGTGAGGTCATGCTAAGAAACCAAGTACTACAACCCGGGTATTGGTGTCAGTTTTTGTCTGTATGTTTCGTTCTGGCATTTTCAGCTTTTTACGAATTAATCGAGTGGTGGGTTGCTATTGGAACAGGTGAAGATGCAGAAGCATTTTTAGGTACTCAAGGTTACGTCTGGGATACTCAATCTGACATGTTGATGGCCTTATTAGGAGGTATTAGTGCTTTAGTAGTGCTTACTCGATTGCATAATAAACAGTTAGCATCACTGATAAAAAATAAAAATTAGTGTTTTATGCTTTTTGTAGCATGAAGTTAAGTTTTTTTATGCTATTAATAGAGGGTATTAGAAGGACTTATCGTTTTATTTAATGCGTTAGTATGACAAAAAAACCATATTAACTAGTTAAAATATACTATGATTGAGTATTGTTACTATTTTGTTATCGAAATTCAGGAAGAAACCCGTTAGATCGGGATGTTAGGGATGCTTTTCAGGGAGAAAAGTGATGAGCTCAAATATTGATGAATTAGTTTTCTTACACCAAGTTGCAGCGCCATGTAATTTGGCCATTCTTGCGGAATCAATAGGTCTTAAAACCAGGATAGTTAAACATGCTAGTGATTTGGAAGTAGAAAAAAATTCCAACAGTTTTTATTTGGTGGCGCAAAAGGGCGCTGCTTTGGACAGTAAAGGGATACCTTTACTTGTGTCTCGTTTGGTTAACCATGTGCCAGTTGCTTTATATCAAGTTGAGCGAGGCTCCTTAGATCAAGAGTCAGCGTTATTACTGGGCGTAAGAGGGCTACTCTACTCCGATCAACGTATGGACTTGATGTTGACAGGGCTGCGTAAAATGGTAGCTGATGAACTTTGGTATGACAGGCCGTTAATCAGTAAAATTTTCCGTAGATTAGTACAAAAGTTAGATGCTAATACGGAGATTCCACCAGATACAGTTGCCATGCTTCAGATGCTAACTAGTCGCGAAAGAACGATTATCCAACTTGTGTCTAGTGGTGCGAGAAATAAAGAGATAGCCCATCGCTTATGTATTAGCGAGCACACAGTTAAAGCACATATTTCTTCTATTTTTCGTAAAACTCAGTCGCGAAATAGAGTTGAGTTATTACGTTGGGCACAAACTTATCAAGCCCACTTTGAATTTGCGTAATTTATAGATTAAATCAAAACAAAAGGGAGCATATAGCTCCCTTTTTTGTTTTATGTTGTCAATACTCGAATATTAATTTTGATATACAGTCGCAGTATTGAAATCACCGGTTTGAGAAACATTAATCATGCCGTTTTCGCCGATTTGTGAGCCAATGACTAGGTTATCATTACCCATTTGCGAGATAGTTAAGTTATTGCTGTAACCATCGACTGAGAAGTAACCTTCATCACCGCCAATCCAGTTTCCGTCACCTTGTTGAGTAATATCAACGACGTGTTCATCGCCAAAAGCAACTACGTCAGTGAGGTTAAATTCACCGTCTTGAGCAATATCGATAACTTGAGCAATACCGATATTAGTCAAGCTCGCTTCGTTATCTGAACCTACTTGCTCAGTAGTCACTTCATTTTCAAATCCAATAGTATCTACATAAGCAAAGTTAGTATCGCCTGTCTGATCAACTGTCACCATATTGTCATCTAAATTAACAAACACTGCGACTTCATTGTTCATGCCTTCAGAGCTAACGCTGACCTCATTGCCAAAGCCATAAGTCCCTGATGCGACATAGTTTGATTCACCATCCTGTAATACTGTGACGGTATTTTCATCTCCGCTGGTTTCAAATTCTGTTAAATTAGACATACCAGCTTGATCGATATCGATGACATTGTCATTACCAGAAATGACAGCGATGTTAGCATCACCTACTTGGTTATCTGTACCATCTTGGTAGATATAGACTTCATTGCCATCGCCAGTTGCAAATTCAATCACAGCGCTGTTTACATCACCTGATTGGTCGATAACGATGTCGTTACTATTACCTGTAAGGCTAGCCACAACCCCTGTATTAGCATAACCAGATTGATTGATTTCAATGTTATTGCTGTCGCCGTATACGCCAATGGCTGCACCAAAGTTTTCGTCACCTGATTGGTCAACGAATAAGACATTGTCATTACCTACATTGGCTGTAGCACCCGGTGCGACAAGTCCTGCTTGGTTATTATTACCATCTTGAGTGATGACACCTTCGTTACCATTACCATCAACACGGAATACTGCTAAGTTAGCTGAACCATATTGTGTGGATTGCGTAAGGTTACTATCACCTACATGTTGAATGATGCTGTTGTTCTGAAATCCATCTTGCATAGTGTCAGCGATGTTTTCGTTACCGAGTGCAGTAGTTTCACTGGTATTCCAAAAACCTGATTGATTCACGGTCGCTTGGTTATCATTACCGGTAATAGCGACATTAGAAATATGCCAATCATCTACTTGGTTAGTCGTAACAAGATTCCCATCACCTGCAGAAGTTATATATGACTCTTGCCAATCACCAGATTGAACAACCTCAGCTATTTGATCATTTCCGTTTTGGGTGACTTCAGCCACATGGCGTGAACCTGACTGTGATACTGACGTATCCTGACCTAGGCCATTTTGCTCTACGGTTGATTGGTTATTAACAGCAGCTGCAACTTCTGCTGATTTTTCAACGGATGCAACACCAGGCAGTGATAATCCTGTAGCTGAAACGGGTAAAGCGAGGCTAGTAGCGATGGCGAGTGAGATTAACGATAACTTTGTTTGCGACTTCATTTGACGCTCCCTGTAAGGATATTGAGTGAGTTGATAGCTGTTTTACTATCTTTCAATATTGAAATTCGCCTTCTAAATACAAACAAATCAGGCTTAAAAAAGCCAATGTTGATTATCTGATATTTGAAGGTGAGCAAGTAAGTAAACTTGTTATTGACGTTCATCAATATGAATTAGCTAGGGCATTAATAATCAAAATATAAACCTAAGAAATTGCTTATTCGATATCTCTTTATCGGTTTAATTCTTTGCTGACGTATTTGATTACTAAACCGCATCCTTTAGCTGATTTGACAAGTTACAGAGTTAACTTACGGATTGAAGAGAGTTATCTCAATCGGAAGAATGGCTATATTTTTGAGGGTTTTTAACAAGAGAACTTTCGTACTACAAAGTTTTAAGTTGTTGTTATATATGGTTTTGTGTTGTTGTTTTTCGTTTGTAGGCGAATTACTTACACTAATAGGATTAGTAGTTTATTACTATTTAAGGTTTAGCTACTTTTATTCTGCTTTCATTATGACAACAATCAAAAGGCTACAACAATTCCGGGTTTCACTTCGTGGAAAACCAACTCGCTTAATAGGCTAATGGAAAAGCTACCAGTGTTGAGGTACCGGTTCTGGGAATTAATAATGGAATATAGGAAAGCCAGAAATGATAAAAACAATGACTCCAATTGCAATTGCAATTGCTTCTACTATGGCACTAAATGTTGCCCCTGCAATCGCTAAAAACAAAGTTGAATACAAGAAAGATCAAATTCTTGTGGTTTATAAAGATAATGTCACTAAATTCGAAAGACTTTCAGCACAGCGTTTAGTGAACGGTACGTTAACCGATAAGAATTTAGATGGTATTGATGATAAATTTCAACATTTATTATCAGGTCGTCTTGCAAAACTTGAGTTAAAAAGTGGCAGTGATTTAGATGCCGCGATTAAAATGATCAGTAAACACCCTGCGGTTAAATATGCTGAGCCTAACTACACATATAGAGCACTAGGAATGCCAGATGATCCTAGTTTTGTTGATATGTGGGGCTTACATAATACAGGCCAATCAGGAGGAACCTCTGGAGCTGACATTGATGCAGTGGCTGCTTGGGACATCACCACGGGCAGTAGTAACGTGGTGATTGGTGTGATTGATACTGGTGTTGACTATAACCATCCTGATCTCGTTGCCAATATGTGGGTAAACCCAGGTGAAATTGCAGGAAACGGCATTGATGACGATGGCAATGGCGTAATCGATGACATTCATGGCTATAACCCTACAACAGGTACTGGTGATCCTATGGACGGCAATGGCCATGGTACTCACGTGGCGGGCACTATAGGTGCGACTGGTAATAATGGTGTTGGTGTAGTGGGCGTTAACTGGGACGTCACTATGATTGGTTGTAAGTTCCTATCAGATGGTGGAACGGGGAGTACTGAAGACGCCATAGCGTGTATTGATTATTTTACTAACTTAAAAGTTAATCATGGTGTTGATGTTAAAGCGACAAACAACTCATGGGGTGGCGGTGGATTTAGCCAAGCACTTAAAGATTCCATTGAATCGGCAGGTGATCAAGGCATCTTATTTGTTGCTGCAGCGGGTAATGACGCCATAGATAATGATGTTAATCCACATTATCCATCAAGTTATGACTCAGATGTTGTACTTTCTATTGCGAGTACTGATAGAAATGATGCAATGTCGGACTTTTCACAATGGGGCCTTACAAGTGTTGATATGGGGGCGCCAGGCACATCGATTTTATCAACTTTCCCTAATGATAGTTATGGTACTATTTCAGGCACTTCTATGGCAACGCCACATGTCGCCGGGGCTGCAGCATTAGTTTGGTCTGTTGCACCTGATATTGGCGCTGTTGAAATGAAGCAGCTATTAATGGATTCAGGTGAAGTTAATGCTGGTTTAACGGGCTTAACTGTTGCAGGTACCCGATTGAATGTCGCAAATGCTTTAGATGCAGCAGATCCTGATCCTTCATTTAATTTATCAGCTTCGCCAAGTTCGCAGTCGGTAGAAGCGGGTAGTGCTGTTAGCTATGACTTCTCTGTTGGCAGTATTGCTGGTTGGGATGATCAAGTGAGTTTAACTGTATCGGCTTCTCCAGCGTTAGATGGTGTCAGTTTATCAACCGCCACCGCAATGGCTGGTGATAATTTTACCCTCGATGTGGCGACATTAGACGATGCTGCTTGGGGCAATTATGTATTGACCGTATCTGCCGATGACGGTATGACAGTCAAAGATAAAGCTGTTGCGTTGACAGTATATCCGGCTGGATTAAATGACTTTACTTACGGTAATGATACGCCAGTTGATATTTCAGACAATACCACTATCACAAGTACGATTGAAATCGCTGACCCTGTTCAAATCTTTGATTTAGCAGTTAATGTCGATATTTCACATACTTGGATCGGTGATCTAATCGTAACCTTAACCTCACCAAATGGTACAGAGGCAGTGTTACACGATCGTGCTGGCGGTAATACTGATGACTTAGTTCAGACTTGGAGTTTATCTGAGTTTGATGGTGAAGTTGCTGCTGGTACGTGGACCCTGTCAATTTCAGATAATGCTGGTGGCGATACCGGTGCACTTAATAGCTGGGGACTCGATATTTCTGCGCTAGGTGAAGCAGCACCAGCAGCGCCTCTGGCAAGTTTTGATTATGATGTTGATGGATTAATGGTGACTTTCACCAATACTAGTTCAGATATTAACGATGATATTGTCAGTTACGAGTGGGATTTTGGTGATGGCAATATGTCTTCAGATGTCTCTCCTGCTTATATGTATGCAGCTGGTGGAACGTATACTGTTTCTCTTGTTGTGACTGATAGCGAATCGCAGACTGATACTGTTTCTATGGATGTTGAAGTATTTGAATATTCAATTGATGCAGCAGTTACACGCACAATGAAGTCTCGCCGAGGTAGTGCGCTAGTCGATTTAACTTGGAGTGGTGCAGTGGGTGAAGATGTCGCTATCTATCGTGATGATGTCATGGTGTCTACAACGTCTAATGATGGTCGCTTCCGAGATCGTTTCACTGACGCGCCAGCAGAAGTGACTTATAAAATATGTGAAACAGAGTCTAGCTTATGCTCAGATCCTATTGTTGCAGTTTTTTAATGTTTCAATAATTCTATGTAAATAGAGTGAAAATGAAAGAAAGGGATGGCTTGCCATCCCTTTTTATATATAAGCATTTTTTGTAAATGCTTTGATATTAAAAGGCTAATCAGTAGACTAATGATAATTTATTACTTTGGATGGATGTCATGAGTATTTGGTTTAGAGAAGTTACATTAGAAGATTGTGCCAAAATGGATATCGGGATGCATGGAAAGGGTACCTTGATGAAAACACTAGGGATTAAAGTGACTGAAATTGGTGATGATTATATGGTGGCAACAATGCCTGCCGATCCTTCAGTACATAACCCTCTTGGTATTGTTCATGGTGGTGCCAATGTCGCACTTGCTGAAACTGTTGCCAGTTACGCAGCTAACTTTGTTGTCGACTTCGAAAACTTTTACTGTGTTGGTCAAGAAATCAATGCTAATCACTTAAAAGCATCGCGTAAAGGCGAATTAATTGCCACAACTAAGCCGGTACACATAGGCAAAAGAAGCTCAGTCTGGGAAGTGCTTATAACTAACAGCGCTGGTGAATTGTGTTGTATTTCGAGAATGACAGCAGCCGTAGTAGCACGTAAATCAACTAAATAAACATAACTGTCGAAACTTGAACCTGTGTGAATGATTAAAATTAACTACACTGACAATATGATGCTTTTAAAGAAGGATGATGAATGGAAGCTGCAACAATTTGGGAATGGGTAGGCTACCTCGCTTCTGTCGTGGTCGCGATTTCGTTGATGATGTCTAACATCAAAAAACTTCGCTGGTGGAATTTAATTGGTGCTGCACTATTTGTAGCCTATGGATTGGCTATTGACGCAATCCCTGTTGCCTTAGTTAACTTTTTTATTGTACTTATAGATGCATACTATTTAGTTAAACTATATCGTGAGCCGTCCAAGCCTGTAGACAATTAGAAAGGCTATTGGGTTACGCTGGTTAAATTATTATGCGGCTGCATTTTAAGAGATAACTTATTAAGTTACCAGCCTGTAAAGTATTGATACATAACTTACATTTATTGTTGTTTTAGATCAAACTCAGCTATTAAGTCGTACAATATTATAAAAAGAGTGATGCAATGCATCGCTCTTTTTTTATTTGTTTAATCGTATTTATCAATCAAGGTAATCAGATTTAATCGTTTTTACATTTAATCTTCGATTGGTATTATGAATTCAATGAAACACAGCCAGGAGAGATATCGTGGCAACAGTATTTGATTTAATTGAACAATGGTTACTAGCTGAATAATTTAAAGGTAAATAAAATGAACAATAACTACTTAACAAGCCAGAATGGCGCTCCAATTGCCGACGATCAAAACTCTCTGTCTGCTGGTGAACGCGGGCCGCTATTACTGCAAGATTGGCATTTAATTGAAAAGCTTGCTCATTTTAACCGCGAAAGGATCCCTGAGCGTATCGTACATGCAAAAGGTACAGGTGTTTACGGTAAATTTACCTTAACCAAAGATCTTAGTGATTACACCATTGCAGAACATTTTAACGGCGTAGGTAAAGAGACTGAGACGTTTATTCGTTTCTCTACAGTAGGTGGAGAAATGGGTAGCGCAGATGCTGAGCGTGATCCTCGTGGTTTTGGTCTGCGTTTTTATACTAAGCAGGGTAACCATGACATTGTTGGTAATAATACACCGACTTTCTTTTTAAGAGACGGGATCAAGTTCCCTGATTTCATTCATACTCAAAAGCGCAACCCGCAAACCAATTTAAAAGATCCTCAAGCGATGTGGGATTTCTGGTCATTAAACCCTGAAGCCATGCATCAAGTGACAATTTTAATGTCAGACCGTGGTATCCCAGCTAACTATCGTCAAATGCATGGTTACGGTTCGCATACATTCTCTTTCTGGAATGCAAAAGGTGAACGTTTCTGGGTTAAGTTCCATTTTAAATCACAGCAAGGTGTAGTGAACTTAACTGGTGAACAAGCCGACGTGCTAAAAGGCATTGATCCTGATTCATCACAGCGCGACATGGTTGCAGCCATTGCGGATAGTAATTTTCCTAAATGGACAGTGAATGTGCAAATCATGCCTGAAGCAGAAGCGAATACGTATGCTATCAACCCATTTGATTTAACTAAAGTTTGGCCGCATTCTGATTACCCACTGATTGAAATTGGTGAACTAGAATTGAATCGCATGCCTGAAAACTATTTTGCTGAAGTTGAGCAAGTTGCCCTAGCACCAAGTAACTTTGTACCAGGTGTGGGCGCATCGCCAGATAAAATGCTTCAAGCACGTTTGTTCTCGTATGCAGATGCTCAGCGTTACCGTATCGGGACTAACTACAATCAGTTACCTGTGAACTGTCCGCACGCAGCTAAAGCCAATCATCATCAACGTGCTGGTGCAATGGCTGGGACTCAATGTCCTTACAATGGCTCGCAAACCGGTGCTGATTCAAGCGCAAACTATGGCCCTAATACGGTAGATGGTGGTCTTAAAGATACGAGTCAATTTGCAGAGCCACCGTTAAGACTTGATGGCGAAGCTGACAGATATAGCCGTTACGACCAAGATGATTATACGCAAGCGGGTAACCTGTACCGTATTTTCAGTGAAGAAGAGAAGCAACGTTTAGTTGAAACTATTGCTGGAACGTTGAGTCAAGTGACTGCAGATGTACAACAGAAAATGGTTGCGCACTTTACTCAAGCAGACGCAGATTATGGTCAACGAGTTAACGCGCTTTTACAAGCTTAGTTAATTTGTAGGTTTAAAAAACTAAAAAGGAAGGCTGAGCCTTCCTTTTTTATTACTTAATTTTTAGCAATTAAACAATGTAGATTTAATTTTTTGTTGAAAAAGCATAGGGTTAAACCAGTACTTGATTTAACACTCTTTGCCAGTTGCCACCTAAGAAGCGGTCTCGATCGCTCGATTTATAGCGCGCTTTTGCTAACGCATCATCAATACGGCTCATTCTATCGATATTGTTGAGTTCAGGAATAACCACATGTTGCGGTAGACTTTCAAAGCCCAAGACATTCTTTTCAGCTAAACTTTGCCACCAAGCGTGATACTGTTTAACGCCTTCTGCATTGTTATTATCTAATGCTAATAAGTTCTCTTGACCTCGTAGAGGGTAATCATTGGCGATGGCTACAGCGTTTACGCCACCAATTCTGGCGACTCTATCAAGTTGACGAATGTAATCATCAAGAGTGGGTACAGGCTCATTTGTGAGCCAAAAACTCATCATGAATACCCCAAACACACCACCTGTATCGGCAATCGCTCGAATGACTTCATCGGGTGAGCAGCGAGCGTTATTCACAATAGAGCGAACAGCGCCATGGCTTTGCACAATAGGCATGGTGCTGGCTTTTGCGGTATCAAGTGCTGTTTGAGGGCTTGAATGACTCACATCAATCAAAATATTACGTTGGTTTAGCGCACTAATTAATTGCTGGCCATCTGTTGTCAGCGGTTTATTTAATCCTTGAGTACCATCATTATCGAGCGCGCCGCCAGCAAAGCGGTTGCCATAATGGTGGGTGAGTTGTAGAACACGTAACCCGTGCTGATGGAATTCATTTAAATGCTGCCAATGCTCGCTGTTTTCGCCTTCATTATCGTCAAAGCTATCGTCTTCAACACAGTCAGCGCCTTGAATTTGAAAGTAAACTGCAGTGCGCTGCTCTTCTCGGGCAATGGCGATATCGCGACCACTTAAGCCCTGCATTAAAATCGTCGGGTTATCATTAACGATTTTTTCTGCCTTTTTAATACTGGCGATACAAGCTTTATAACTGCGCTTATAGTTGGTGGTACCATCAGCTTGGGTAATGGCTTCAATATCTGAAATATCGCAAATGTAGGCATCGAGTTTTGAGGCGCGTACATCATCAAGGTTTTCGGGTAAGAAACTGAGCCCATCGATATAAAGTCGTTTTTTGGATTGCGCAAGTACAGATGAGCTGTAAAGCGGGCATAGTAAAGAGGCTGCTGCTATGCCCTTTAATAGTGTTCGGCGGCTTTGGTTACAAGCGCTTATTGTCATGTGGTTTCCTTTTTAGACGCTTGTAATCATGGTTAACTTGATTATGTTGCGGCAAATTGCTTAATAGCATTGGCTAGTGCGGTTAACCCATTGGTACGAGATGGACTGAGTTGACCACTTAATCCTAATTGCGTGAAATACTGTTCTAAGTCGAAATTAGCAATTTCGCTGGTGGTCTTCCCATGGGTTGCACTTAGCAGTATAGCAATAAGACCCTTAACTATACGTGAATCGCTGTCGGCACAAAAAAAGTGTGCTGACTCAAGTTGATGGTGATACAACCAGGCTTGGCTTTCACAACCTTTCACCTGAGCCGCTTCTACTTTATAGGCTTCAGCTAATGGTGCAAGTACTTTACCTACCAACATGATCTGGCGATATTTATCTTGCCAATTCTTAGCATTTTCAATCGCAATAACCGCCAGTGAGACTTTCTCATCTAATGGTAAAAAAGCGCTTGCTGCAGGTTGTAAGATTGCGGTGTCAGATGTGCTATTTGTATTCAAGGAAAGCCTCTTAAATGGATCGTTTACTCATGGGTATTATTGGTGTCTTATTACTGCAAACACAATTAATTACTTGATGATATAAATACTCTCAATTACTTGATGACATAAATGCTATCTATTACTTGATTATAAGAGTAATGCTTTGACATTGACGAGTGCAGTAATGAATTGGTCAATATCCTGCTTATTGTTGTAAATCCCTATGGATGCTCGACAGCAACCTTTTATGGCCAAAAGGTCCATTAATGGCATCGCACAGTGATGCCCGCATCTAACTGCAATACCTTGCTGGTCTAGCAAGATACCCACATCTTGATGGTGTTCATTAGCAAGATTAAATGCAATAGCACCAGTATTATTAGCGTTTGCGCCATATAGGGTGATGTCACCTAATTGTGTTAGTTGCTGTTGTAAATACTCCAGCAGAGATTGCTCATGTTGTCTGACTTGCGCTTTAGGTAGGCTATTGATAAAACTGATTGCAGCACCTAAACCGATGACTGCTGATATTGCAGGTGTTCCAGCTTCAAGTTTATTAGGCAAACTGCCAAATGTTGTACCCGTAAAGCTAACTGTTTTGATCATCTCACCGCCGGTCAGCATAGGCACTAATTGATCAAGTTGCGCGAAACGGCCATAGAGGATGCCTACGCCCGTTGGGCCATACATTTTATGACCTGAGAATACATAGAAATCGCAATCAATTTGTTGAACATCTATATCAAAATGAGCAATGGCTTGTGCGCCGTCAACCAATGTTATGGCACCTGCTGATTTTGCTTTTTGTACTAAGGTTGCTACATCGTTGACTGTGCCTAAGGCATTAGTGACATGACTTAATGCGACAAGCTTAGGCGAGAGAGTTAATAGTTGCTCAAAAGCGCAATGATCTATTGATAAATTGTCATTCAGTGGAATGGGCTTTATGGTCGCGCCTGTGCGTTTAGCGAGTTCTTGCCAAGGCACAATATTGGCGTGATGCGCAGCGCTATCCACCAAAATAATATCATTTGCGCTAATTTGCTGACTTATACCATAAGCAACCATGTTGATTGACTCAGTGGTGCCGTGAGTAAAAATGATCTCTTCAGCTTTAGCGCTATTGATAAAACTTTTTACTTGTTCGCGTACGGTTTCATAATGCTTCGTCGCACGGGCGGATAACTGATGAGCAGCGCGATGAACATTGGCATTGTCGAATTGATAGTAGTGATTGATAGCATCGATGACTGATTGTGGCTTTTGACTGGTAGCTGCGGTATCTAAATAGCACAGAGGGCTTTCGTCCAATTGCTGGGCTAATGTAGGAAATTGGGCTCTTATCGCATCATGTTCAAACGCTATTGTCATTGCAGGCTCATTATTAATGAAGTATCACACTGGGCATTAACCCAAAAAAAGAAAAGCGTCACGATCTTCATAGAAAGTGACGCTTAATGCAAGTATACAATAGCTTTAACTGGCTTTTAGCTTATGGGCAGGGCATACGATAAAGGTTCGATAGCTGGTTTATTCTTGCTAGCAATTCAGGTGTCAGACTGACATCAAGGCTATCTATGTTTTCTTTAAGTTGCTCAAGGTTGGTTGCGCCAATAATATTTGAAGCCACAAACCGTCTCGAATTGACGAAAGCCAATGACATTTGTGCTGGGCTTAAATGAAATTCACGAGCTAAGTCGACGTAAGCTTGGGTTGCCTCGAGTGCCATTGGCGTCGCGTTATATCTCGCAAAGCGTTTAAAGACGGTTAACCTTGCTTGTTCTGGCCATTGGTTATGTTCATATTTACCTGTTAAGGCACCAAATGCGAGTGGAGAGTAGGCCAGTAATGGCAGTTCTTCACGATGACTGATTTCAGACATACCTAATTCAAAGCTACGATTAAGCAAGTTATAAGGGTTTTGCACACTGACAATACGCGGTAAGCCATGTTTTTCAGCTAAACGTAGGTATTGCATTAATCCCCACGGGGTTTCATTGGATACACCTATGTAGCGTACTTTGCCTTGACGAATAACTTCAGCTAATGCTTCAAGAGTTTCTAAAATAGGGGTTTGCTGTTCATCATCTAAGTGGTCATACAAAAACTCACCGAAAAAATTACAGTGTCTGTCAGGCCAGTGCAATTGATATAAATCGATAGTGTCGACTTGCAGGCGTGCGAGTGAGGCATCGACAGCCTGATGAATATTAACCCAATCTAGTGCCATGTTAGGGCGAATAAAGTCACTTTTAGGCCCTGCCGCTGACACTTTAGTGGCGATGACTAAATTGTCACGGTTATCTCGCTGTGAAAGGTAATGACCAATAATGCGTTCAGTTTCACCCTGTTTTTCAGCATTAGGAGGCACGGGATACATTTCAGCAGTATCAATAAAGTTAACGCCGCGATTAATGGCGTAATCCATTTGTTCAAAAGCGTCACTTTGGGAGTTTTGTTCTCCCCACGTCATGGTGCCTAAACATATCTTGCTAACATCAAGGCTAGAATGCGGAATGCGTTGATATTCCATTTATATCTCCTATGGAATGCAGTTAGTTTGACGTTAGCAATGTTTGCCAATAAAAAAAAGTGACGAATGAGGACAAAGCGTTAATTGCTGAATATATCAGCATTGATAAAAGGTGCCATGGCCAGAATAATGGCTTGAGTATAGATACTCTCACGGGTGGCTAGTCCTTGTGTGAGTAAGCCAATGGCGCCGCCTTTTTGTTTAATGTTGTTGGTATTAAACAACCTATCCATGACGTGTCCCAACTCTTCACCTTGCTCGAGTGCCTGGTACACTTTAAGTGGTAGTGGCAACAAAGCACTTCGGCCAACAGACAACTGTTGCTTATGCAAAATGGCCATATAGGCAAATGTGGCTGGGCCGTGATCAAAATTATCTACACCACCTTCCATGGCAATATAAAAATCTGCATCTTGCTGTTGCGCCTGACAATATTGGGCTCGGTTTATTGCGCCTAGTTTTGTATCTGCCTCAGTCATGGGTTGATCTGCGACTAAAGATGGCGCATGAATACCCTGACATATGATGTTGTGATCTGGAAAATATTGACTAAAAGCCACTTTAGCCGCGTTAACTTTAACTGGGTTTTTCGAGCCGACGGAAATAATGAGTTGCTTCATAGTGGTTTCAATTTCTAGATGAGTAGGTTCAGACATAGTTTTTTGTTTGGTGAGTTATTTTTAATAGCGCCATAAGATACACTGGACACATTAAGCATATTACCTGATTTATATAGAGAGTCATCATGGCAAAGAAGTTTTATGTGGTATGGGCAGGCCGAGAAACGGGCGTGTTTACCAGTTGGGATTACACTAAAAAGCAGGTAGATAAATTTCCCCAAGCGAAATACAAGTCTTTTCCTACAGAGGCACAAGCGAAAGCGGCATTTGCGGCATCACCGGCTAGCAGTATGGGTAAAGCAACAGCAAAAGCGGGCTCGGCCAGTAATAACAAGCCTGTAAAAAGTAATGCTGTGGAATCGATCAAAACTAAACTGGTCGATCTAAGTACTCACGATACCATCGTATTTACCGATGGCGGCTGTGAGCCAAACCCAGGTAAAGCAGGTTCTGGTATGGCGGTTTATCGTCAAGGCCAAATCAGCGAGTTATGGTATGGGCTATATAATGCTAACGGAACCAACAACAGCGCAGAGCTAAATGCTTTATATCAAGCGTTGTTAGTCGCTGAGAAAAGCATTAATGCACAACAAAGCGTTAAGGTAATGAGTGACTCACAGTATTCAATTAACTGTATTACCAACTGGGCGTACGGCTGGAAGTCAAAAGGTTGGAAACGCAAAGTTGCTGGAGATATTGCTAATTTGGAGGTGATCCAACAAGCCCATGAATTATATGATCGCATAAAAGAAAACATGGCTATTGCTCACGTGGCAGCGCATATCGGTATTGAAGGTAATGAGCTTGCCGATCGCATGTCAATTTACGCCATCGATAAGAAGAATCCGGATTTTACCCTCTATGATAAGCCGATTGACTTAAGTGCCATTTTAGCGCTTAGAACGGGTTAACCTTTTAAGGATATACATTCTCAATAATATTTATTTCAACTGTATTATCGTACTTATAAAAAATCACTTAATGTGGCTGTAGCGTACATAAAATAAGAGTTACAGCTATTTTAGGTGTTGCTTTATTAGTGCTTTTGTTAATGTTTATATTAAGCATTGTTAATGACTTTGTTATCTGATCGTACCAGTTGACTATCTTGCTCGCAAAATGCTTATTATTTTTTGGAAGTCGAGCCAAAAAATGACCTAGATCATATTTCGCTATTTAGAATTCTATATTCTTCGCCGTGAAATTAGTTACCTCATTTAAGGTCATTTTTATGCAAAGAGATTCAATCAATGCGCAGGATGTTGCAGTTGCAGCTCAAGAAGAGCAAACCCCAGTAAAAGGCTGGTCACGCCAAGACACTACTTGGATGCTTAGTTTGTTTGGTACCGCTGTTGGTGCAGGTATTTTATTTTTACCGATAAATGCTGGTATGGGTGGGTTTTGGCCATTAGTGTTAATGGCAATCATCATCGGCCCTATGACTTACCTCGCTCATCGTGGTTTATCTCGCTTCGTTTGTTCTTCTAAAAACCCTGGTAGTGATATCACTCAAGTGGTTGAAGAGCATTTTGGTGTCAGTGCAGGTAAAGCCATTACTGTCCTGTATTTCTTTGCTATCTTCCCTATTGTGCTTATTTATGGTGTTGGTATCACTAACACGGTAGATAGCTTCATCGTAAACCAGCTTGGTTTTGCTTCACCTCCACGCATTATTTTATCTGCAGTACTGATTATTGGCATGATGTCAGTAATGGTTGCGGGTGAAAAATTCATGTTGAAAGTGACCCAGTTCTTAGTTTATCCGCTTGTGGCTATTCTTGCATTTATGTCTTTCTACCTGATCCCTGATTGGAAATTAGATGCATTACAAGTTGTGCCTTCTGCTGGTGAATTCCTTGGTACTGTGTGGTTAACTATTCCAGTACTGGTGTTTGCATTTAACCATTCACCTGCTATTTCACAGTTCTCAGTGTCACTTAAACGTGAACATGGTGACAATGCAGCCAAAAAAGCCGACGTGATTTTACGTAACACGTCAATGATGCTTGTTGGTTTCGTCATGCTCTTCGTATTCTCTTGTGTATTGTCTTTAAGCCCTGCACAACTTGCTGAAGCAAAAAGTGAAAACTTAGCTATTTTGTCTTACTTAGCCAATGTTCATTCAAGCGGCTTTGTTAGCTACTTCGGTCCTATCATTGCATTCATTGCGATTATCTCTTCTTTCTTTGGTCATTACTTAGGTGCGACTGAAGGCTTAAAAGGCATGATCACTAAACAATTACGTAGCAGTAATAAAGAAGTGTCTGATGCAAAATTGAATAAATTCATCTTAGGCTTCATGTTCTTCAGCATTTGGATTGTTGCGGTAATTAACCCTAGCATTCTAGGCATGATTGAAGCGTTAGGTGGTCCAATTATTGCGGCAATTCTTTACCTAATGCCAATGTATGCTGTGCATAAAGTGCCTGCTTTGAAAGCGTATCGTGGTCGTATCAGCAACGTATTTGTTGTGATTGCAGGTCTGTTAGCAATGACGGCAATTCTATTTGGTTTAATGAGCTAATCGCTTTTAATCAACAGTATTAAGCCGTTCATTTTAGTTGTGAGTGGTTATTCGAGGAGTGCAATCTGTGCTCCTCTTTTTCTTGTTTTAAGCTGTGCTGCTTTGCCAGTAGAGCATTGAGGTTTATTTATGTTTAGTGCATTTGAAATCTTTAAGATTGGTATTGGTCCTTCTAGTTCTCATACCGTTGGGCCGATGAAAGCGGCGAATTGTTTTATTAATGATTTAATCGAGCAAGGTCAACTAACACAAATCACTAAGTTTACCGTTGATGTTTACGGCTCATTGTCTTTAACTGGTAAAGGTCATCATACTGATATTGCTATTATTATGGGACTTGCTGGTAATGAACCTGAAACGGTAGAAATTGAAAGCATTGAACCTTTTATTGCACAGGTAGAGAAAACCCAAGAAATCATTATTGGTGATGCCATTCACCACGTTGATTTTCCACATGATGCATTAATATTCCACCCTGATACTTTGCCATTGCATGAGAATGGCATGAAGCTACATGCATGGAGTGGTGATAAGTGTGTTTATAGCAACACCTACTATTCTATTGGTGGCGGCTTTATTGTTGAAGAAAAAGACTTTAACCAAAGTCATTCTAATGGTGTTGAAGTGCCGTTTCACTTTAACTTTGCCGATGAGCTTGTTGCTCATTGTCAGCAGTCTGGATTAAGCATCAGCGGCTTGATGAAGCAAAATGAATTATGTTTTCGCAGCGAAGAAAACATGTATTCAGGTTTTAGTTTAGTGTGGAAAACCATGCAAGATGCCATTGAAAAGGGCTGTAATACTGAAGGCGTTTTAGCTGGACCTTTGAAAGTATCACGTCGCGCTCCTGCATTACATCGAGAGTTACTTCGCAGTGAAAAAGTGAGCAATGACCCGATGGAAATCATCGACTGGGTTAATTTATTTGCATTAGCGGTCAGTGAAGAAAATGCGGCTGGTGGCAGGGTTGTGACCTCACCGACCAATGGTGCAGCTGGGATCATTCCTGCGGTACTGGCTTACTACAACAAGTTTATCCAAAAAGTTGGACCCAAAGAATGCAGCCGTTACTTTTTAGCCGCTGCTGCAGTAGGCTCGCTTTATAAACGCAATGCATCGATTTCTGGCGCTGAAGTTGGTTGTCAAGGCGAAGTGGGCGTTGCATGTTCAATGGCTGCAGCTGGTTTAGCTGAACTGATGGGCGGCTCACCTGCACAAGTGTGTATGGCTGCCGAAATTGGTATGGAGCATAACTTGGGGCTAACTTGCGATCCGGTTGCAGGCCAAGTTCAAGTACCTTGTATTGAACGTAATGCTATTGCATCTGTTAAAGCGATAAACTCATCGCGTATGGCGCTTCGTCGTAATTCAGAACCGAGAGTGAGCTTAGACAAGGTGATTGCTACCATGTATGAAACTGGTAAAGATATGCATGTTAAATATCGTGAAACCAGCCAAGGCGGCTTAGCGATTAAAGTGGTTAATTTGTGTGCGTAAATGTGTGCCGTTTTATCTGCTTCGTTTAGTGTTCTAAATAATAAAAAGGCTTTCAAATGAAAGCCTTTTTTGTTTACGAGATTGTCCACTTCATTGCGTTATTTCTATTCGCTGTACGTTATGCCTTTGAGCCTTCAGCAAGCTCTTCGTACATCAGGTAGTGGCTTTGCTCCATACCTAATGAGTCATAGGTTTTCTGCGCAGCTAGATTATCGTGCTCCACATATAATCTGAAACTTGCTGCACCACCCATTTCAGCTGCCTTGGTTTTTACAGTTTGATAAAGCTTGGCATAGATCCCTTGGCGACGATTTTGTGGACGAATATAAACACTCTGAATCCAACAATAATTAGTTGCGCGCCAGTCACTCCACTCAAGTGTCACCATTAAAGAGCCAACAATTTCCCCCTCAATTTCAGCCACTAAATAAAAGCCTTTTTCTGGGCTGTTAAGCATAGTGTCGACGCCCTTGGTAAGCAGTGCATTGTCTAATGACAAGTTTTCTGTCTCCATTGCCATGGCTTGGTTAAATTCAACTAATGCTGCTAAATCTGATAGTTGGCCTTTTCTTATTTTCATTGTGGCTCCTTGATGCGAAAGAGTTGCATATTTTTACGACATTTTTATTCGACTAAAGTCTAAGCTGCTATGCTTAATACTCATCTTGTATGGTTTGAGAGAATGCTATGAATAAATCAAAATATCAATTCAGAGTATACCGCTACTTTGCGCATCCTAATCGTATTAGTTACGCCATTAACGAGCAATTGCAGGCTTCATATCTTGCAGCTACTCCTAATTCACAGCCGGTAATTAACCATGTGCTGCACTTTACATTGACCTTAATGACTTTTGGGTTATGGGCCATTGTGTGGTGGTGGCTAATATTAAGAGCGCGTGGGGAGCAAGATAATCTTTTTGCAGGCTTTGATGATGACTATTGGAGTTACTTGATTGAAAGAGAGCGCCCACCTGCGGCGCTTTATCCTATAAAAGTAGGAAAAGAGCGAGTTGAGTGTATTTTCGAGGCCTAATGCTATTTATTAAGCTTTAGCGATGCGTAAGATGATATAGATCACCCATCTGATTGTAATTGTCGTGCTAGTATGCCGCGCCGATTCTGCTGATTATTGCCATAAATCAACTCAATATGCCGTTCGGCGCGAATTTATTACAACTCACTTACTCAATCTGCAAGGTTTACATCATGTCAAAACATGCTCCGTCACTGCCAAGTCGAGTTTGGTCTCGCTGGATGTCAGTTCCGTTATGGTTACAAATTCTTATCGGGATGGTGTTAGGTATTATTGCTGGGGTCAGCTTAGGCGAAGATGCAAGCTATCTTAAGCCGATTGGTACTTTATTTGTTAACACCATTAAAATGCTCATTGTGCCGCTAGTATTTTGTTCGTTAATTGTCGGGGTTACCTCGATGCAAGATACCGCCAAGATGGGGCGAATTGGTTTTAAATCCTTTGCATTTTATTTAGGTACAACCTCTATTGCTATCAGCATTGGCTTATTGGTTGGCAATATCATGCAGCCGGGAGCCGGACTTGGTTTACAAACTAGTGAGATCATTAATGAAGTGAAAGAAGTGCCCACCTTAATGGACACCTTGATTAATATCGTACCCACTAACCCTGTAGCTGCGCTGGCAAGTGGTCAGATTTTACAGGTGATTGTATTTGCAGTTGCTTTGGGTATTTCACTGGTATTGATAGGCGATCACGGTAAGCCCGCTATTCGAGTATTTGAAAGTTTAGCAGAAGCCATGTTCAAGCTAACTGATCTTGTCATGAAGCTGGCTCCTTATGGCGTCTTTGGCTTGATGGCTTGGGTTGCTGGCGAGTATGGCCTTGATATGTTACTGCCATTAATTAAAGTGATTATTGCCGTTTATGTTGGTTGTGCTTTGCATATCTTAGGTTTCTACAGCCTAGTGTTAAGTGCATTCGGTAAACTGAATCCGATTCAATTTTTCAAAGGCATCGGCAATGCAATGGCGGTGGCATTTACCACTTCAAGCTCTGCGGGCACATTACCTGCAAGTATGAAATGTGCTAGCGAAAACTTAGGGATTAACAAGAAAATTTCAAGTTTCGTATTACCGCTTGGTACGACAATCAACATGGATGGCACCGCACTTTATCAAGGTGTAACGGCGTTGTTCGTCGCTCAAGCATTTGGTATTGATTTAACTTGGGTTGATTACATCACCATTATATTAACCGCAACGCTTGCGTCTATAGGTACCGCTGGCGTACCTGGTGCGGGTCTTGTGATGTTAACATTAGTATTAACCACAGTTGGTTTACCGCTAGAAGGTGTAGCGATTATTGCCGGTATCGACCGCGTGTTAGATATGGCGCGAACAGTGGTTAACGTATCTGGTGATTTAGTTGCAACAACGATTATTGCCCGCTCTGAAGATGAGATTGATGTAGAGCATTACAATGCAGATATGGAGCAATCAGCGATTATTGCTCAACACGCTGAGGTCGATATGAAGCAGAAAGTAGAAGATAATATTCGAACGAGTTAGCGCTCTATTGACTGGTTTTATTCGTTTCGAGAAACAAAAAAGAGTCGTTTCATCATTGATTAATTGATGAAACGGCTCTTTTTTATCATGAGATTTAATCTTCTTTCTTGGTTAACACTAATAAGTTAGCACCCGCATCAGACTTTAATAATAATTTGCCTGATTTTGATATTGTGATGTTAGTGACGAGTGGCATCGCTTTCATCACGCGCTGTTCTTGCTTCATCAGTACATCAACGCATGCCATCATGCTTGAACCTGCTGGTAAAAGTGTTAATTGGTTTTCTTCTTGTTCATACTCACCAAAAAACTGATTGCAGCTATTATTACCTGATAGTTTGCCGTCAGCGGCGAAAATGATTTCAGCAGGACTGTGATTGATTACGGCTTCAGATAATGCTGACTCCACATGCCAGTTACCTACTATATTGATTTCTTCAGCTTGATGACTGTTGCTTTGACAAGCACTAAGGCCGAAAATAACCAAACAAGCAGTGAAAATGGTTTTTATCATGATGGATTGATTCCAATAAGGATGCTAATACGTATTAATATCCATAGTATATACTGTGTTTTGCGGTTATTTTTCACTTTCAACAAGATTTAATCTTTTAACGTATAAAAGTTGCTGTTTTAGGTATTCAAATCAATTTATCTTTCGGTTTATTTCTTAATAAGAGTTGCGCTAATGAGTAAGATTTTTAAGATGATGCATATGCTTGGGTTATTGTCTGTTGGCATAGGTGCGAGCTTGTACCTTTTTACTGACTTCGCCAACGAAGTCAGCGGCATGTTGCTTGTTGCCAGTTTAATTGGCGTTGGCTTATTAATCATGGCACCTTACCCTGTTGCGTTAGTATTTGATTGGGCGCAAAAACAAAATGGTGATAACGCTTCTAAATGAATATCAAATACCGATTAGCAAATGAAGCTGATGCTAATGCTATTGCTCAGCTTGAAAAGCAGTATATGAATGATGAATTATCTTCTTCTGCAGACGTGATGTCTGGTCAGTGTTTTTCTAAAATACAAATAAGTGAGTTGATTAAAAAAGGCTGGATTATGTTGGCTGAAACAACAGAAAATGAAAATGTTGTCACAGCTATTATTGGTTACGTTATTGCGGGTCCATGGTCATGGTTTCAAGCTTGGGGAATTTATGCCCACGTACTACGCAAAATGAATGATATTGAAGTCGGCTTTAGTCGACTAAGCTCAAACAATAGCTGCCAGTATGGACCAATATGGATACACCCCAATTATCGTGGTCGGGGTATCTTTGAGCAATTAGTGCAACAACTTAAACGTAAAGTTTCAGCCAAATACAGCTTTATGGTGACATTTATTGCTGAAGAAAATGCGCTCTCCTTTGCCGCGCACACTAAGAAATCGCCAATGGAAGTCGTGGATTACTTCAGCTTTCAACAACGTGATTACTATTTGTTAGTGATGAAAAACTAGCCCTAATCACTCTAATCTTTTTATTAATCTTTTAAATTGAGTAATCCCGTTATGGCACATTCTGAATCGATAACCTTTGAACAAGTATTTCAACCTTATCTGCATTTAAGGTTGGCAGCGTTTGAAAACCTAAAAATTGTGGTTGGTGTTTTGGCGGCTTTGGAAAAGCATTATTCAGCCTTTGAAATTGAACTTAACCCTCAACTCTTCATTTCACAAGCGAAGGACAAAAGCAGTTCAAGCGCTGAGGGCAAGTCACCACTCAACTTGAAGCCATATTATATTGTTGAAACTGAGTTTGGTAATATTGTGTGCGGCCGCACAAATGGTTATGAAGAGGCCATAAAACTGATAGCAACAGATGCTGAACCTATTGATTTATCTTCAGGCAAGTCGGTTAATGTGCCTATTCTTAGTCTGCAGCAGATTTCATTTATGTGTGTTGAAACTTCACACTTCGATCATTGTTAATCAGGTCGTTAAGTTCAAATGCTAATTGAACGCCTTATTTTGAAACAAGCTTCATCAGAATTAAGGGCCTATCTGGCTGTTGGTACTTAAGAAATAATTGTTGGATATCATTATCAGGTTTGTGGCAAACGATAAAACCATAAGCTTGATAAAATGGTTCAAGTTCGGGAATCGCAAAAACATAAGCTTGTTCGGGTAATAATTCAGGTTTTATATATTCCAGTAATTGATGAGCAAACCCTTGTCCTCGTGCAATTTGTGCGACGACTAATCCAGTGACCAATTGACACTTGCCGATAGGTTTAATTCGAATGCTGGCTTCAATTTTACCCAGTGAACCCAATGAATCTTTGGCTTCAACCTCTATGTTTATGCCTTGATTCAATTCAGATAAATCATCACTCAAATCATCACTTAAATCATCACTCAAATCATCACTTAAATCATCACTTAAATCATCACTCAAATCATCACTCAAATCATCACTTAGAACATCACTTAGAGCTCCACTCAAGCCAGCATTTACTACGCTATCATTTTGCAGTTTGCGATAAGCACCTTTTGTACTGCTATTTCTTATGAGTGCGATGCGATCGTTAATACTGGGTTTTGAGTAACTTAAATGTTGGCGATAAAAAAGTTTTATTTCAGACCACTGCATTTGGGCGAGTAAAATCTGGTTATTGTCTTGTTTGGGAGTTTGTTCATGGCTTTTTTCAAGGTTGTGTTTAGGCTTCTGCTTATGAGTGAGCAGAAACGCTGGAGGGGAAAACCACTCAGGCATGGGCACAATGATCCTGTCAATTTTTATAAGTAATCTGAGTTTTGTGTTTCGCCATCATAACAAATCATCAGTTTAGCTGATATGAATAGCTAAATTTCAATGATCTAGCCCTCGTTCAATAACATCACTACCTTCTGCGCGTTAAATGTTGAGCATAATATGCTCAGTTTTGCTGATAAATTATGTTAATGACTTGTTTTATTTTGAGTGGGAAGATTTGGGCTTGTTTGAACAATTATAGGGTGATAGCTTAGTAAGTAACTTATTTAGCATATGATTTTCATCAGTTTACCCGAGCTCGATTAGCTAAGTTGATGTTTAGAACAACTTGAGACATAAATGGAATTTTTGCCAGAATCATTAACACCGCAACAAGTTTATAAATTGCTTATTGGTGGTGTCAGCCCAAGACCCATTGCTTGGGTTTCAACAGTATCAAAATCAGGGGTCAATAATTTAGCACCTTTTTCATTTTTTACTGTAGCAAGTGCTAATCCACCAGTCTTGTGTTTTAACCCTATGAGCACAGATAAAGGGGCTGAGAAAGACACTTTAGTCAATATTCGTGAACTGCAAGAATTTGTGATTAATAGTGTCAGCTATTCAGATTTAGCGATGATGAATCAAACCTGCCATCAAATCCCCGCAACTGAAGATGAGTTTGAATATGCAAGTGTTGAGAAACTGGCTTCATCGATAGTCGCTCCGCATAGAGTGAAGCAAGCGATTGTCAGTTTTGAATGTAGACTAAATCAAATTGTAGATTTAGGGCAGGATCCTATGTCAGGCCATTTAGTACTAGGTGATGTGGTTGCCATTCACGTGCGCGATGATGCTGTTACTGACTTTAAAATCGACAGTGAAATGTTGGATGCCATCGGCAGAATGGCGGGTAATGACTATAGTTTAACAAGAGACAAAGTGCAGCTAAATCGATAAATTTTGAATTAGTGATGCTCCTGTTGGAGTGCGAATATCGGTATATGACCATATTAATGAAGGATCATCGAGGTCATTTTTTAGCAATTGAGCATTAATGACAGGGAGAGATAATGCCAATTTCAAGTTCAATTACCAATAAACTTACCAGTAAGCAACGTGATGTCACTCAAGGTATTGTAATAGGGATGCTTGTGTCTTTTGCTGTGGTGATTTATGGCGCACTAGCAAACCCTTTTGAATATAGTGAGCCACAATCATTAATTGAAAGGTTGGTTATTTATGCCTATGGGATGATTTTACCAACGTTAAGCTTAATCATTGCTGTGGGGCGTGTTGCTAAGCATCGATTTTTCAGTGCGAAAGATATTGATGGTAGCAGTTATTATGAGCAATCAGAGCGAGTTAGGCGCTTGCAAAGTGTTCTGCAAAATACCTTAGAACAATTTTGTATTGTGATGAGTGTGTATTTCTTATGGGCTTTCATTATGCCCGCTGACTATATGTCGTTAATTGGATTAATTTCGGTATTATTTTTTATCGGCCGAATATTGTTTATGCGCGGTTATGATAAAGGGGCGGGGGCAAGATCTATCGGCTTTAGCTTGACCTTTTATCCATCGGTGTTAACTGTGGGCGCGATTATCATTTATCTTTTCTATCGTACTTTCACCTAGCCTGTAGTGTACATATCTATCTTGCACTGCCAATAGTTATCTATCTTGCACTGCCAATAGTTATCTATCTTGCACTGTACATAGTTATTTTGAACTCTAGATATCAAGTGAGATAAATTAAAGGCACAAAAAAACCGTCAATTGACGGTTTTTTTATTGCTTAACTTAGCGTAAACAATTTACTTGGCATCAGCAGTCAATAAGTTTAAAACTTATAGACCTGCATCAGCGCGTAAGATTTCAGCTTTATCAGTTGCTTCCCAAGGGAACTCTTCACGACCGAAGTGACCGTATGCAGCTGTTCCTTGGTAGATAGGACGTGCAAGGTCTAGCATTGCTGTTAAACCGTATGGACGTAGCTCAAAGTGCTGACGTACAAGCTTAATCAATACATCTTCAGATACTTTACCAGTACCAAATGTTTCAATGCTGATAGATGTTGGCTCTGCAACACCAATTGCATAAGACACTTGGATTTCACAGCGGTCGGCAAGACCTGCAGCAACGATATTTTTAGCAACGTAACGCGCAGCATATGCAGCACTACGGTCAACTTTTGATGGGTCTTTACCAGAGAAAGCACCACCACCGTGACGAGCCATACCGCCGTAGGTATCTACGATGATTTTACGGCCTGTTAAACCACAATCACCTACCGGTCCGCCAATAACGAAACGACCAGTTGGGTTGATGAAGTATTTAGTGTCTTTGTTTAACCACTGAGATGGTAAAACAGGCTTAATGATGGTTTCCATCACGCCTTCAATCAAGTCTTCTTGGGTCACATCTTCACGATGTTGAGTCGAAAGCACGATAGCATCGATGCCTTTGATTTTGCCATTTTCATAAGCAAAAGTGACTTGGCTTTTCGCATCAGGACGTAACCAAGGTAAAGTACCATCTTTACGCACTTCAGACTGACGCTTCACTAATTTGTGTGCGTAAGTAATCGGTGCAGGCATTAATACGTCGGTTTCGTTACTCGCGTAACCAAACATAAGACCTTGGTCACCCGCGCCTTGTTCAGCTGGATCGCTACGGTCAACACCTTGGTTAATGTCTGGAGACTGTTTACCAATGGCATTTAAAATCGCACAAGAATCAGCATCAAAACCCATATCTGAATGGGTGTAACCAATTTCACGTACTGTTTTACGTGTGATTTCTTCGATATCAACCCAAGCAGAAGTTGTGACTTCACCGCCGACTAAAACCATACCGGTTTTAACGTAAGTTTCACAAGCAACGCGTGCTTTAGGGTCTTGCTCTAAAATTGCGTCTAATACCGCATCAGAAATCTGATCGGCGATTTTATCTGGATGACCTTCTGAGACTGACTCAGAGGTGAACAAGTGGTTTGCCATAGTTGGTAAATCTCGTCTTTTGGAATTTGAACGTGTAGAAGCATCTACATCTAGACGTCTATAATAATTCAAATCGGATTGGATAACACCCCTTAGAACTAATATAAGTTAATAATTGTGCAATCATTCAAATATTTATAAAAATCCATTTTTGACTGTTTTAGATATCAATAAATTAATCTTATGAAATTTATGCAGTTATTTAACTTTTTAGCTCCAACCTTAAGGTTTAAATGGGCGGTAATAGAACAATTATTTTAGTTGAGTATTATTAATTTTGACTGTTTTAATACGTTTATTGGCAATAAATATTCACATCGTTTAGTACGCAGTACGGTGATTTTGGATCAGGCATTCTTTAATGGAATGTTGAGGATGGGTGTAAAAAGTTATATAAATGTTAGCGCTAACATGATATAAATTTAAGCCGTTTAATATCTTATTTAGCTGGGGCTTGGTAGTCAGATGCAAAAAATTGCGACTTATATCTAATAATAATTTGCGTCCCATCGCTGAGTAGGGGAAAATATGTCCCCACAATTGCCCGCTAGACCTCATCATCAACAAGCAGGAGAGAGCATGTCATCTCGTAAAGAACTCGCTAACGCAATCCGTGCATTAACCATGGATGCTGTTCAAAAAGCCAATTCTGGCCACCCAGGTGCACCAATGGGGATGGCTGACATCGCTGAAGTGCTATGGAATGACTTCCTTAAGCACAACCCAAACAACCCAGAATGGGTTGATCGTGACCGTTTTGTATTATCAAATGGCCATGGTTCAATGCTTATCTACTCTTTACTGCATTTAACAGGTTATGCATTACCTATTGAAGAATTGAAGAACTTCCGTCAGCTTCATTCTAAAACCCCTGGTCATCCTGAATATGGTTATACGCCAGGTGTTGAAACTACAACGGGCCCATTAGGCGCTGGTATCAGTAACGCTGTCGGTATGGCGATTGCTGAAAAAACCTTGGCTGCTCAGTTTAATCAACCTGGTCACGATATCGTTGACCACTTCACTTACTGTTTCTTAGGTGATGGCTGTTTGATGGAAGGTATTTCTCATGAAGCATGTTCATTAGCAGGTACTTTAGGTCTTGGTAAGCTTGTGGCTTTCTGGGATGACAATGGTATTTCTATTGATGGTCATGTTGAAGGCTGGTTCACCGATGACACGCCTAAACGTTTTGAATCATACGGCTGGCACGTTATCGCAGACGTTGATGGACACGATAGTGATGCAATCCGCGAAGCTATTGAAGAAGCGAAGTCTGTTACTGATAAGCCAACAATGATTTGTTGTAAAACGACCATTGGTTTTGGTTCGCCAAATAAGTCAGGTAGTCATGATTGTCACGGCGCACCACTGGGTGATGCTGAAATCGCTGCAGCACGTGAATTCCTTGGTTGGGATCACGGTGCATTTGAAATCCCTGAAACTGTTTATGAAGGTTGGGATGCAAAAGATTCTGGCGCTTCAAACGAAGCAAGCTGGAACGAGAAATTTGCAGCTTATACTGCCGCTTTCCCTGAGCTAGCAGCTGAATACAAACGTCGTGTTATCACAGGCGAGCTTCCTGCAGAATTTGAAGAAAAAGCCAACGCATTTATTCAAGAATGCCAAGATAAAGCAGAAGGCATTGCAAGTCGCAAAGCTTCACAAAACGCCATCGGTTTCTTCGGCGAAATGTTACCTGAACTGTTAGGTGGCTCTGCTGACTTAGCGGGTTCAAACCTGACTCTTTGGTCTGGTTCAAAAGGTATTCAAGACGATCCTGCGGGCAACTACATCTACTACGGTGTGCGTGAGTTCGGTATGAGTGGCATTATGAATGGTGCTTCTTTGCATGGTGGTTTCATTAACTACGGCGCGACGTTCATGATGTTTATGGAATACGCTCGCAATGCAGTACGTATGTCAGCATTAATGGGCATTCAAAACGTGTTCGTTTATACCCATGATTCAATTGGTCAAGGTGAAGATGGACCAACTCACCAACCAGTAGAACAACTTGCTAACTTACGTATGACGCCAAACATGACTGTATGGCGCCCATGTGATGCGGCGGAAACTGCTGTATCTTGGAAGTCTGCTATTGAAAACCGTAAAGCGCCTACTTCACTTATCTTTAGTCGCCAAGGCCTTAAGGCACAAGCACGTACAGCTGAGCAATTAGCTAATGTTGCTAAAGGTGGTTATGTACTGTCTGATTGTGAAGGTACTGCTGAAGTGATTCTAATTGCTACAGGTAGTGAAGTGCAGCTAGCACTTGATTCTGCTGCAGCATTGACTGAAAAAGGTCAAAAAGTTCGCGTTGTTTCTATGCCATCTACTAACGTATTTGATAAGCAAGATGCAGCTTATAAAGAATCAGTATTACCTGCTGGCGTACTGAAACGTGTTGCTATTGAAGCTGCGCATGTTGATTACTGGCACAAATATGTTGGTTTTAACGGCGCTGTAGTCGGTATGTCTACGTTTGGTGAGTCTGCACCTGGCGGCGATTTATTGAAGCACTTCGGCTTTACCGTTGAAAACGTGGTTAACACAGTGAATGCTCTGGTTTAACCAATATACAGTTAAATAATAAGGGTAAACTTTTACCCTTTAAGTCTGTATAATGCGGCCTGCAATCACTTGCAGGCCGTTTTATTATCTGCTTTTTACTGAGTACTGTTAAGAGGAAGCTTAACCCTCAATGATCCGAGTCGCTATCAATGGTTATGGCCGTATAGGTCGTTCTATCCTCCGTGCACTATACGAGTCGGGTAAACGTCAAGAAATCCAGATCGTGGCAATTAATGAACTTGCCAAACCTGCCGCAATCAGTCACCTCACTCAATATGATACGACTCATGGCCGTTTTCAAAATACGGTTAAGTTAAAAGATGAACAGCTCGTCATCGGCGATGATGTGATTCAATTGTTCCATCAGCCTGACGCGAATTTACTGCCTTGGTCAGATCTCGATATTGATATCGTTTATGAATGCAGTGGTAGTTTAGGCGATCGAGCAGAATGCGAAGCGCATATAAAAGCCGGTGCCAAACAAGTCCTGATTAGTCACCCTTCTTCTGCTGATGTTGATGCCACTATTGTATTTGGTGTCAATGATGATTTACTCAAAGCTGACCATACAGTTGTTTCAAATGCGTCATGTACCACCAACTGTATTGTGCCTGTCATTGATGTGCTAGATAATCACTTCGGGGTGAAAAGCGGCGCAATAACGACTATCCATTCATCGATGAATGATCAACAAGTTATTGATGCGTATCATGACGATTTACGCAGAACACGTGCAGCGGGTCAATCCATCATCCCAGTAGATACAAAACTTGCTCGCGGCATTGAAAGAATTTTGCCGCACATGAAAGACAAGTTTGAAGCGATTTCAGTGCGAGTGCCCACTATTAATGTCACCGCAATTGATTTATCGGTGACATTGAATGAGCGAGTAGATATTGCCAAGATAAACCATGTTTTAGAGCATGCAGCCAGCGGATTATTTAATGCGGTGCTAGGCTATACCGATGCGCCATTGGTGTCGTGTGATTTTAACCACGACCCGCGCTCCAGTATTGTTGATGGCACTCAAACGCGGGTGAGCGACGGCCACTTGGTCAAGTTATTACTTTGGTGTGATAACGAATGGGGTTTTGCAAATCGAATGCTCGACACCAGCTTAGCAATGATATTAGCTAAGCAAACAGATAACTAATTTTATTGTTATTGAGCGCTTTATCTCTGTGGGTAAAGCGCTCAGTAGCAAAAGCAGTTTTGTTTTTAAATTATAAGGAAAGTCTAATGGCTATTATCAATATGAGTGAGTTAGATTTAACCAATAAGCGTGTGCTTATTCGTGAAGATCTAAACGTACCTGTCAGTGATGGTGTTGTAACGAGTGATGCTCGTCTACGTGCTGCTTTACCAACAATTAAGCTAGCGCTTGAAAAAGGTGCAGCTGTGATGGTGATGTCACATTTAGGTCGTCCAACTGAAGGCGAGTTTAACCCTGAGTTTTCTATGCAGCCAGTGGTGAACTACTTAAATGAAGCACTTGATTGCCCTGTAAGTTTAGCGTCAGATTACCTTGATGGTGTTGAAGCTAAAGTTGGTGAAGTCGTAGTATTCGAAAACGTACGTTTTAACGTCGGCGAAAAGAAAAACGATGAAGCTTTAGCTAAAAAACTAGCGGCATTATGTGATGTCTACGTAATGGATGCATTTGGTACAGCGCATCGTGCGCAAGCATCGACTCATGGCGTTGGACTTCATGCATCAGTAGCTTGTGCTGGCCCACTTCTAGCGGGCGAGTTATCTGCTCTGGGTAAAGCATTAGATAATCCAGCCCGTCCAATGGTTGCTATTGTAGGTGGTTCAAAAGTATCAACAAAATTGACCGTTCTTGAAAGCTTATCAACTAAGGTTGATCAGTTAGTTGTCGGTGGCGGAATTGCGAACACATTCGTCGCGGCAGCTGGCCACCAAGTGGGTAAGTCATTATTTGAAGCTGATTTAGTGGATGAAGCTAAACGTTTAGTTGCAAACGCACAAAGCCGTGGCGGCGATATCCCTGTACCGACTGATGTTGTTGTAGCGAGTGAATTTAGCCCAACAGCTGAAGCTACATTAAAATCTGTTAGTGATGTATCTGATACTGATATGATTTTTGATATCGGCCCTGATAGCGCAGAAGCATTAGCTAAAATTATTGAAGCAGCAGGCACTGTTGTGTGGAATGGCCCAGTTGGCGTATTCGAATTTGACCAATTTGGCGAAGGTACTAAACGTATCGCGCAGGCGATTGCCGATTCGAGTGCATTCTCTATTGCAGGTGGTGGCGATACATTAGCAGCAGTAGATAAATATGATATTGCTGATAAAGTCTCTTATATCTCTACAGGTGGTGGTGCTTTCCTTGAGTTCCTTGAAGGAAAAGAATTACCTGCAGTAACCATGCTTGAACAGCGTGGTGCTTAACAGCAAGTATAAAAAACGTTTTAGCCATTTCGTCACTTAGATGCTAACCAAAGAGTTGGCACTATGGCTGACGGGCTAAAACGGAAAGATTGCAGTAAGAAAAATATAATTATTAGAAAAAAAACCGCCCGTGTTCTTTATTGAAACGTTGGCTATTTACGGATAGTTAACCTGGCTTTGAAGTGTCATAGGGTATAAAAATCAATCCAAAGCGATAGCGACCTAGGTGAGACATCACCCTATTTTTGGAGTAAAAAATGGCCTTAATATCTCTACGTCAAATGTTAGACCATGCTGCAGAACACGATTACGGTGTTCCAGCATTCAACGTAAACAACCTTGAGCAAATGCGTGCAATTATGCAAGCTGCTGAAGCAACTGACAGCCCTGTGATTGTTCAGGCATCAGCTGGCGCACGTAAGTACGCTCGTCCTCAGTTTCTTAAGTACTTGATGGCTGCTGCTCTTGAGCAATATCCAGATATTCCAGTATGTATTCACCAAGACCATGGTACCGATCCTGATATTTGTCAGCGTTCTATCCAATTAGGTATGTCTTCAGTAATGATGGACGGTTCTTTGATGGCTGATGGTAAGACACCTGCATCGTATGATTACAACGTGGATGTAACGCGTCGTACTGTTGCTTTTGCACACGCTTGTGGTGTGTCTGTTGAAGGTGAAATTGGTTGTTTAGGTAGCCTTGAAACCGGTGAAGCTGGCGAAGAAGATGGCATTGGCGCTGCGGGCATCCTAACAATGGATCAAATGTTAACTACGCCAGAAGAAGCTGCACGTTTTGTTGCTGATACTCATGTTGATGCATTGGCTATTGCAATTGGTACCAGCCATGGTGCTTACAAGTTCAGCCAACGTCCTACTGGTGATGTGTTGCGTATTGACCGTATTAAAGAAATCCACGCTCGTATTCCTAATACTCACTTAGTTATGCACGGTTCTTCTTCTGTACCGCAAGAGTGGTTAGAAGTGATTAACCAGTACGGCGGCGCGATCCCTGAAACTTACGGTGTGCCGTTAGAAGAAATCGTTGAAGGTATTAAGCACGGTGTGCGTAAAGTGAATATCGATACTGATCTACGTTTAGCCTCAACGGGTGCAGTACGTAAATTCCTTGCTGAAAATCCATCAGAATTTGATCCACGTAAATTCTTAAAAGCATCTATGGAAGCAATGGCTGATATCTGTACAACACGTTACGAAGCATTTGGTTGTGCTGGCATGGGCTCTAAGATCAAGCCTAAGTCACTACAAGCAATGTATAAAGCGTATCAGTCAGGTGAACTTAATCCTCAAATTAACTAATGGCTGACTTTTACAAGAGTCTTTAGTTATATGAGCATTTAGTTACATGAGTCTTTAGTTATATGTGAAAGTAACAACACTTATCAGTTAACTAATTGATTAATAAAGCTTCAAAAAACCAGCGGTCAACGCTGGTTTTTTTATGGCCAAATTTTGATGAAACAACTTGTATCAAAGGCGTTTATAACGCATTATCCCCGCCCTTAAAAATGGAATAAAACTGACTCAGCTTAATTAGAGACATATTAACTGTCATTTTGAGTCGTTAACCTTGTCATGGAATATGCTCACCTTTAACCATTACTGAAGTACTAACATGCACGTAAAATCAGACAAACCACTCTCATTATTCGCGTTGACTTGGCCATTATTTTTCGATTTTGCGCTACATTTTTTAACCGCAGCGTTAAATACGTTAATGATTAGCCGTGTTTCCTATCAAGGGGTGGCAGCGTTATCTGTTGGTAATATGGTCTTTGAGTTATCCATTACCTTATTTAGTTTTGTCAGTATTGGCGCAAGTGTGGTCATTACCCAATATTTGGGGGCTAAAAATCGATCAACAGCCCGCGATGTTGTTTATTCCTCTATTGGGTTTAATTTAATGGTTGGGGTTGCAGCAGCGCTTGGAGTATTTTTTGGCGCGGGGCTAATACTGCACCTGATGAACTTACCGGTAGAGTTAATTCCCGATGCTAAGTTATATTTGCAAATCGTTGGTATCTGTCTGATCCCTGAAGCGATGGCAATGTGCTTAGCTGCTGGGATGCGTGCCCATGGATTTACTCAGCAAGCCATGTGGGTCACTTTATTAATGAACGTGATTACCTTCTTGGGCAACTTATTATTGCTATACGGCTGGTTCGGTATACCTCAAATGGGCGTCGCTGGGGTTGCTATTAGTACCGTAGTGGGTCGACTCGTCGGCATGTCTTTGATGGCATACTTATTTGTTAAGTACACCCAAATTCCGCTTAAGATAACTGAAATTATTAAGCCTAAAAAGCATTTGCTAGCCAAAGTATTCCATATTGGCTTACCTGCGGCTGGGGAAAATATCTCTTGGATGCTGCAATTTATGGTGGTGACAGCCTTTGTTGGTTTGATGGGGGATAAAGCCCTTGCAGCGCAAGCGCTTTATTTTCAAGTCTGTATGTTCATTCTTTTGTTCGGTTTATCTATCGGTATTGGCAATGAAATTATGATTGGCCATATGATTGGTGCCAAGCAATACCAAGCTGCTGAGACACAAATGTATCGAGCACTCAAAATTGGACTGGTTCTAACGACGATTGTTGCAATTCTTGCCGCCTTAATGGGGGAAAGGTTAGTGGCCTTTTTCACAGATGATCAAGATATTCTCGCTATGGTTGGGCAATTATTTCTTCTGACTTTATTGATGGAGCCAGGGAGAACCTTCAACTTAGTGGTAATTAATGCTCTGAGAGCTAGTGGTGATGCACGCTTCCCCTTTTTTGCTGGTCTTATATCTATGTGGTGTATAGCTGTGCCTGGTGCATACTTCTTTGGTATTTACCTCGACTTAGGCTTGGTCGGCATTTGGATGGCCTTGGCGATAGACGAATGGGTGAGGGGATTAACCATGTTATGGCGCTGGCGGAGTGGCCGCTGGCAAAGTAAGAGCTTGTTATCTGCTTAAAAACCGCCATTTGGAGTTTAAATATTAAATGCACAGTAGTTTTTTCATTTTTGATACCAAAGTGTTAGAATTCGGTTCGATTTCTGGAGTGAACTTGAATTAATTGTAAATAAAGGATTTGATGACATGAAAAAACTGCTACTTGCTGCAGCTGTAACACTTGCCATGCCATTTGCGGCCCATGCTGGTGCTGATTTTGTTGAAGGTGATGCGACGTTTGCTGGTGAAGCTGAGTTAGGTGCAACGTTAACAACGGGTAACACTGATACTTCTTCTTTTAAAGCCCGTCTTGGCCTTAAACAAGAGCTGGGTAACTGGGAAAATGCTTACTTACTAGAAGGCTTATATAAAGAAGATTCTGGTGAGAACACGGCAAAACGTTACTATGCTGGTATCCAAGGTGATTATAAGTTTGATGAAAAGAACTACATGTATATCACAGCAAACTACGAAGCCGATCCTTTTACTGGTTTTGATTATAAAGCAATTGGTTCAGCCGGTTATGGTCATAAATTTATCGATACGGGTAGAACATTTTTAAGTGCTGAAATTGGTCCTGGTTACATTTATAAAAAGCTAGATGATGAACAGTCTTTAGCATTGGGCTATGACACTGAAGATAGTGTAGTTGCTCATGGTGCACTTAACTTTTCTTATGAAATAACAGAAAGCTCTAAGTTTACTCAACTCTTCGTTGCTGATTACGGTGATTATTTAGAGGGACGTTCTGAGTCTGCGTTAACAGCTAACATTATCGGTGCGTTAGCGATGAAGTTTGCTGTGATTGTTCGTTACAACAGTGAGCCTTTAGAAGGTTTCAAAAGCACTGATACTGAAACAAACATGACACTGTTATACGCATTCTAATGTATTCGGGATATCACCGGTAAACATTTGTGTGAACCTATAAAAGCCGAGGAAAACTCGGCTTTTTTGTCGCTATTTTTTGAAACGGTTTTACTTTTACCAAGCGTGTACCGCTCTAATGTTATTAGCGTTATGAATGTTACATTTGAGGGCTAGGTTTACTTTGTATAAACATAAATGGAGGCTTGCCTTATGATCTCTGCTTAGATAGGGGAGGTTGTTTGAGTGCTTTTTAATCTTATAAGTCTCTGGTAAATATTATTATTTTGTTAAAATGGTTAACACTTGTATCCGTTTTGCTGTTTCTGACAAAGAACTCTTACGAAATTACGAGGGCTAGTTCACGAAATTAAATCTAGGCTATCTATCGTCTGTTTTGATCACAAACTATCTTTTTTGGCTAGCGTATAATAATTGGTGATATTGACTAAAGAGATAATATAGGAATGCAAATCGGGTGTTGTTGGTTTGATGATGAGCAAAAAGAGCTTATTAATCAATCTAATGCTACTAAATGGCAACTCAATTATAATGAGTACAAGGTGTTAAGCATTCTTGCAAAGCATCGTGGCCATGTTGTACCTATAGAATCACTGTCATTTCCAGAAGAGCATGATGGCTATTTACACAGTTTATCTCTTACGGAAATGGAACAACTTGTAGAAAACTTCCAAGATTACTTTGGTGAACCTCATCGTGGCCTAATTGAATTAATTGCAGATCAAGGGGCCATTTTATATAGCAATGTGGTAGTAAATCGTACCAGCTTGCTAGATTCCCCCACTAAAGTTATTTCAAAAGCACATTACATTCTCGTTATTCTTATGACAATAATTGCGTCTTATTTTGTCCACTCAAATCTAAAAGACTCGGGCTTTAGAGTGCCAGATTTTAGCGCTGAATTTATCACTCCTGCTGGTAGCTTAGCTAAGCTTTATGCTTACGAGTCTGAAGGGAGTGAGGACTATCATGGCGATTTTATATCTCGTTCTGAAAATGCGTTAAGCGAATTATCAAAGTGTGATGTGATGGATTGGGATTCACTTTTAGTGTCGATTGCTCGCGATAATAGAACAATTAGCGTTGTTTTGAAAAAACGTGATCAGGATGGGTTACATTTTGAAAATATTAGAGTGATAAAAGAAGATCCACAAATGACTGTTGTGAACCAAGATTGGTTAAAAGAGGTGAATATTTGTGGCTAATCGTCTAGCACAATTTCTAATGACTAAGCTTGGGCGCGCTGTTTTTATTCTGTCGAGTACAGTTCTGTTTTGTATTAGTATTTTAATACTGGAGTCTTTTGCTGATTCGCGTCAAGTGTCGGCATTTGATTGCAGTACAAAAATTCACGCAATGACAGCCAATGATAATATTGTGATTAACACCCCTCAAATCTCGATACATCTCTCATTGACATTCAATGATGAGAAAATTTATTTAGACTATTTTAGCGAGCAACCTGAATCATCACGTGAACGTTTATCTTTAAAAGGCCAGCTAAGAGAGCTTGAAATTGGTAAGTTATTGTATCAGCTAGATTTAGATATAACAGATGCTAAGTTTGTATCTGATAATTCATCATTTCAGAGTTATTTAGCCAATGAATTCAATGAATCAAAAGAGAACCTTGCTGTTGGTAACCAAGTGAGTGTTAACGTTCAAGTGCTAGAGATGGACGCAGACAACGGCTTTATTTTGGTAAAGTTTACTCCTTTTAGCACCCTTTGGGCTTGCCAATTGCACGAATAAAGCATGAGTTGTTAATATCCCCCTTTCTCATTGTTCGCTAAATTCGTTATAGTAACTATATTCTCCGTTATTGAGTTCTCCTCAGTGGCAAAAATCAAAGTAAAACAAGAAGAAGCATTATCAATTAAGTTCAGCCATCAGATGGAGGTTGGGCATCAGCGTGCACTCGATTTATATTTTTATTTGCCAACAGAAATGGGCATTGGCGATAAAACCTTAGATGAAGAAGAGTATTATCATAGCGCCATTGTCGGGCGTCGTTCCTATTATTCTAAGGGCCTGCATTTACCTTTAGTGCAAAACCGTTTTGTGAGTATTAATAAACGCACTAAAGAAGAGTTCCGCTTCTACCTTAATTTATTCGCTTATCAATTTGCCGTTGCTATTGAAACTGATGCAAAGGAATTAAGGCAAATTACCGAGGCCGCAGAGTTTTATCCTGCATTAGCAGAGCTTGGCACATCGGTTACACAATTATTAAAGAAATTTCGTCGTAATGAACCCAGCGAAGAAAAGTGGCAATCTTATTTTGCTAATGCTGATAACTATCTGTCTTGGTTTTGTGAACAGCAATTACTTAAAACACTAGCTTATCGGCCTCGAAATGCTGATTACAGTGATATCAAAGAGCAGATAGTTAACTTGTGTCGTGCTGAAAATCATTACCGTGAAGAGGAAAAAAAGTACAATTCGGCAGGTACAAAGCAAGATGCAAACCGCATTTCAAATAAGATGTTGTTACTGCGCCGCTTGATCCAACAAGGTGTAGTACTTAAAGAAGAGCTAAAAACCCTCGGAGTAGGGCTAAAGAAGTTCGTGACAGGGTTAGCCACAACCTTGGTTATGTTGGTCGTCTCAACGTTGATTATTAAAGCACAGGGCGTCTTTAGCGGCTTAACCATGAGTTTAATCGTTACCCTAGCGATTATTTATGGTTTTAGGGAAATTTTTAAAGAAGATGTGCGCAATGCCCTATGGCGCTTTATTCAACGTGGGCGTCCACGTTGGAGTCGTATTCTTCGAGATACCTCGACTAAAACGGTGGTTGCTAAACAGTTGGTTTGGCTCGATTTCACTCGCCCGCAGGATATTCCTGCAGAAGTCGCTGAAATAATGAAGCAGCGGCATAGCCAAAACAAGGTTGATGCAGAGGTGTTGCATTACCGTATTGCCACCAAAGTCACTAATAAAGAATTTGAAGCAGGCTACTCGCAAATTCAAGAGCAAGTTAACTTTAGCTTAGTGCCATTTGCAAGACACCTAGAGCGCGGCAAAGCCAAAATCTATAAAGAACTGGACGGAAAAGTCAGTAATGAATCGGTAGAGCGCCGTTATCAAGTCAATTTGGTCGCGGTGTTAAAAGATGGCAAAGGGCCGTTAGAATATGCCCGTTATAAGGTCGTTATGAGCCGTTCTAACATTATTGAAATTACTCGTAGTAAGTTACCAGCAAACTTATTAGAGATGGGTGATTAAGTCGCTGTGTTAGCTGTTTTTATCAGGTTAACTTAAGCTTTCAATATACTTAAACCACTTTAGGTAATATCAATCAAGCAGCTTTAGGCCATTTCAATTAAACTGCTATAGGCAATATCAATTAAACAGCTTTAGGCTATTTCAATTAAACTGCTATAGGCAATATCAATCAAGCAGCTTTAGGCTATTTCAATTAAACAGCTTTAGGCAATACCATAATGAAACACAAGGGCTGCAATTTTAGTTCAGCCCTAATACACAGTTCCTTCCTAATATATAGTTCCGCCTAATATATAGTTCAGGTTCTGGCAGATTGATAAGCAAATTATCCGCTCTGTACTTTATGTGTTGCGAATAAATTTAAGCCTTGCGAGTAAAAGCTTGGCAGATGTTTTGATCACCCGTTTGCTTAGCGCGTTTCAATGCAACTTCAGCGTTGGCTAAATAGTCTTCAAAACTTTGCTGTTCAGGGTAACCAGCAATGCCGATATTAATCCCTTCATTTAAGTCGCTTTGCTCTAATCTATCCATCGTACTCATTGCATATTTGTGCGCTTGAATTGAATCACTCAACGGCAATAAAATCACTAATGAACCTAAACGCCAACGGGCAACTTGATAACCTGTAGGCAAATCAATCAGCAACTGAATCTCAATGTCTTTTTGACGTTTTTCAAGATGATCAATATCGCTGATATGGCTAATTAATCCTTCAGGGTTAATATCCATAATCATTAAACAAGTTTGCTCGCGATTAGGCTCTGTTAACGTACTAAAATGTATTTCTAATTCGGCTAATGGCAATATCATCGAACTTAATGGCGATTGCTGTGATGGGAGTTGCTTAGATAATATCTGCTGTTTTAATACCTGTAAGGTAATCACTAGGTACTCTATATCACCATCAAGTGAATGTTCTGCTTGAATACTGGCTTTTAAACTATTAGCAAATCGTGTGCCTGTGTTGGCTATGATTTGGCCTTTCCACTTTCCTTGTAAACTTAAGCGGCTGGTAATGTCGGTCCATTGTTGAGTTATTTCTTCGCCTAATAAATCAACAATATTAGCTTTACTCGCTTCTTCGACATCTAACAGTTTTTTGAATTTATGGTTAAACTTAATAAGCCCACCATTTGCATCGGTCAATGCTGTCGCTACATCACTTTCTGACAATAACTGATAGCTATAGGCTTGCTGTTTTACTGTGCTTAATTCGGTGACATTCTCAAAGGTAATCACCCAATAGTGTTCACTTTTTAAGTGAGTTGTACCTGGTTGAGCATAAACGTAAATGGTGCAATTTTGATCGTTAAAGCTGATGACTTCAGACCAAGGTTTATTGCCATTCATTGCTTGTACTAATGCTTGATAAGTGTGGTCTTCTAGTTGCAGTATTCGCTGTAATCTTCTTTCTAGTAGCTCGTCGATGTCTAAAGACAAGGTTTCAGCGGCTTGTTTATTGGCTTTAATGACTCTTCCGCTGTTATTTACCAATAAACAGCTTTGATGGCTATTGAACAGACTGCTGGACAGGGTAATGCTGTTCGTGTTGGCGTTTTTCTCAAGTTGAAAACGGTGACGAGTAAACAGTAATGCACTGGCTAATGCCGCAATAATGACGCCGAAACTCATTAGGATATAACGCCACCGCTCAAACCTTGCTGCAATATCTTCGTGGCGAATATATGACAATAAATAATATTCCCTAATGATAGGGTGATGGGCAGCAAGCTCAATTTTAAGAAACACAAATGTACCGACATCATTGTGATACTGACCAAAATTGGTATTGGCCATTTGTTGCCAAATAGACGGATAACTTTGTTGCAAACTGCCACCTAAAGCATTGGGCATTTTCTTGAGTGGACTGTTTTGTTCATCACCTGCGTATAATTTACCGTCTTCGCCGAGTAACAATAGCGGTGTATCGTGATTGAAGAAAGCGGGTTTAATCGATTGCAGTACTTCGGTAATGGAATTGTAAGTGACTAAATATCCACGAATACTTTGATCCGGGTTTTCAATCCATGCTAACTGAAAAACAAAAGGAACCAGTTTGCCATTGATAGGTACAAATTGAATCTGAGAAGAATAAATATCATTACCGCCCATGATTTTATCTTTACTTAACACGACTTCAGGAAGCGAGATGTTATCAAAGGCTGGGGTGGTGGCAATACGGATATTACCCTGAGGATCAAATAAGGTGAGTCCCAATAGTTCTGGAATATGAGTCAGTAACCCAGACCAATTTTCGAGTAAGCGTTCTTTTTGAAGTTCAGCTGGCGTTGTTAAATACTGGTTCATCAACTCGCCATTAGCAAAGGCTTGGGTACGAAACTTAAGGAAGTTAACTTTATCTGACGCCAGTGTACCTACAGTTTGCAATTCACTGTAACGTTTATCGGCCCAATCCTCTTGTAAGCGACGTTCGCCCAAGCTGAGTAATAGGGTGGTAAAAATAATGACGCTGATGATCATCACAGACAATTGACTTGCTAAGGCCAAGACCTGTTGACGACTCCAATGGATATCTTGCGCTGAAATGAGCAGAAATTTTGAGACGTTTTTATTGGTTTGTCTTTTAAACATTCACTTACTTATATTAACTGTCCCGATAGGCTGATGTTATCACGAAAGCTTTACTAGGTTGACCTCAGTAAAGCTTTTTTAACGATTTTATTACTAAAAAAGCGCTAGATTAACCCACAATATCCAGTTCTCTTTGCTTAAACTCACAGCCTCTTTGTTCGACTATTTCTCGGCATCGCGCAATATCGACCTGATCGAGCCCATTAATGGCTGAGACTTGAACTTGAGGAATATATTGTGGTGCAAGCTCAATGAAGGCTAGCAGTGCGTCATAAGCGCCTTTGAGTTTAGGTTTACAGTGTTGGATATAAAGCGCTTCAGTGTCCGCATTAAGTGAAATAGATAAACTATCAATACAAGCTGAGAGTTCTGGAAGGATGTTTCTTCGATGAAATAGATTGCCCAGTCCATCAGAATTTAGACGAGTTTTACCGCCTTCAGACTTGATGTATGTGGCAACCGTTATCAGGGTTTCTAAATTAAGCGTTGGCTCGCCATATCCACAAAACACATATTCATCAAAGTCAGTTACCTTACCTAAAAGCGGGATAATATCAGCTGGCTTTACTTGTTTGTCTAAAGACAGTTCATATTGGTGAACCTGCTTAGAACCATTGTGTTTAGGACAGAATTGACACCTTAAGGTACAGCGGCCGGTAATATTCAGGTAGCGGCTTTGACGAATATCGTAAACCAAGGTTGAATCATGGGGCTCACTTGAATTATAGGGCTCAGTAGATTCTATTAATTCTTGATTGTGATTTTTGGCGTTGACTATTTCGGAGTTGAGTGTTTCTGTCATAATTTTGCCATGTTAAGCCTGACTGTAAAACGCTCATTTTAGCCTTAACTCTACTTGATTACTGTTTTGCGGCTCGCATAAATAAAGCTTAACTATAATAGCCTTTCAATTCATTAAGGTGAGACAACTCATGCCGTTGGAGAAATTAAAGAGGGGAGCTTTAAGGAATAAAAAGGGAGCTTTCGCTCCCTTTTAATGAATTACTTTACTGTGTTTAAGCCTAGATCTAGTGTTTAAAGTCTAGAGCTAGTGTTCAAAGCCTAAAACTAGTATTTAAAGCCTAGAAATAGTTTCAAGCATTAGGTTAATTGTAGGCTTCATCATCGTCCTTTTTAGGTTGCCACCACCAAATGAATAATCGGCGAAGTACGCTTTTGACATCTTCTAAAATGATGTACAACACAGGGACTAAAATCAACGTTACTACGGTTGAGAATAAAATACCAAATGCCAGTGATGTGGCCATCGGGATGACAATTTTTGCTTGTAAGCTTTTCTCGAGCAAGATGGGCACTAAGCCGACAAACGTGGTCATTGAGGTTAAGATAATGGCCCTAAAACGATAGCAACCAGAGTCAATGGCTGAGTCTAAAACTGAGTAACCTTCTTTGCGGGCTCGGTTAACAAAGTCGACTAAAATTAATGAGTCATTAACCACAACCCCAGCTAATGCCACTATGCCACACAAGCTCAATACACTCATGGATATCCCAAGTAGATAATGGCCAAACAATGCGCCAATCATCCCAAATGGGATAACCGACATGATAATCATCGGCTGAGTGTATGATTTAAGCGGAATTGCCATAAGTGCATAAATGGTGAACATCGCAAAGAAGAAACCTTGCAATAAACCTAACATGGCGTCTTGCTCATCTTGACTACCGCCATCAAGAGAAGCATTGACTTCTGTATATTGACTGGTGAGTTCAGGTAAGAAATCCTCTTGAATTTCACTGACAACTTTTGACGGCTCAACCGCATTTTTATTGACGTTAGCGGTAATCGTAATCGCCCTGCGACCATCAACACGGGTAATAGACGCGAACGACTCACCTAGTTCAATATCTGCCACAGTTGAGAAAGGTACTGCAACGCCCTGGGGCGTACGAATAAGCATATTCTCAAGGTGACCAATGGTGCGACGCTGCTCAAGCGGATAGCGCACCATGACTTTCACTTCTTCTTTGTTACGCAAAATACGCTGGGCTTCATAGCCATAAAACCCATAACGAACTTGGCGAGCTAAATCAGACAGAGTGAGCCCCTGGGCTTCAGCTTCAGGACGAATATTTAGACGAATTTCTTGGCTGCCAGATGAAAAGTTATCAGAGATATCATAGACACCTTCATAGGTGGCTAATTTACCTTTTAATTCTTTTGACGCCTCAGACAACTGCGCTAAATTGCTTGAAGTTAATCTGAAGGAAATATCGCCTCCGGCATCATTTGTACTGGCAGCAATATTGAGTTTTTTAACCGATAGCAACTCAGGTAATTGTGCACGCCATTCAGCAGCGATTGTCACGCCATCAATCTCACGGTCTTCGCCTTTTGATAATTCAGCAAAGATAAATGCTGAGCTTCTCGAACTCATATTAATAAAACTGTGTTTAACCACATCTGAGCCTGACTCTTGGGCAAATTTATCGTTCATTGCATATAAGGCTTCTTCTACTTTTTGCACAACATCAAGGGTGTTAAGTTCAGAGCTACCTTCTTCCATTTCAAGTTGTACTTGAATAAAGTCTGACGGAATATCTGGGAAAAACACCCAACGCACTTTACCGCTTCCTACCAATGCCAAAGATAAGATCAATACTCCAACAAAGGCTGCGACGACATTGTAACGATGGGTAATACACTTACCTAAAAATTGGCGGTAATTATTGTGAATAAAGTACTGTAGTTTTTCGTTCAGTTTTACTTTGAACTTTGAAAATACATTGGTTGGCGGGCGCTTTTTCTTCACTTTCATGTGCGCTAAATGCGCAGGTAAAATAAGCTTTGATTCAATAAGCGAAAAGGCCAAAGCTAAAATCACCACCATGCCAATTGATTTCCAAATCACTCCCATCGGCCCAGATACCATGATCATTGGAATGAATGCCGCAATGGTTGTGAGTACCCCGAAAGTGGCGGGCATAGCAACCTTTTGCACGCCTTTGACGACGTTATCGAGAGATTGACCGTGTTTTTCAATTTCACTGTAGGCACTTTCGCCGATGACAATGGCATCATCGACGACGATCCCCAACACCAGAATAAAGGCAAATAAGGTCAGCATATTAATTGATAGATTAAACGGCTCTAATGGCATCAATAAGATGGTACCAAGAAAACACACTGGTAAGCCGACCATGACCCAAAATGCTAACTTAAGATCTAAAAACAGCGCCAGAATAATAAACACCAATAAAGCACCGTAAAACATGTTCGACAACATCATGTTTAAACGACCTTCAAGGTAGTGGGTTAAATCCCCCCAAGTATCGAGTTCAATATTGGCCGGTAAGGTGGTCTTTCTTTCTGCTATATAGCTTTTAACTTGTTCAGATATTGCTAATGCATTTTGATCGTCAATACTGGTAATTTCGATAATGGCTGCGGGTTTGCCATTAAAGCGGGTGTATTCTAAACGTTCTTCAAAGTCATCTTTAATCGTCGCGACTTCAGGTAGCATTATTCGGCTACCATCAGGGCGTGTTGTGACTACGATTTTAGAGAAGTCTTCACCTGTATATGCTTGGCCTTTGGTGCGCAGTAAAATATCACCATCTTGAGCTCGAATTGAGCCACCAGGTAAATCAATAGATGAGTTTTGCACCGCTTGAGCGACTTGAGAGAAAGTGAGATCATATTCTCGCAGTTTATCTTCCGATAGCTCGATACCGATTTCATAATCGCGCACTCCAGTAACTTGTGCGCGTGTTACTGCAGGTAAATCTGTAATGTCATCACGAATGGTTTTAGCCATTTCCTTCATTTCGTGCAGGCTAATATCGCCATACACCGACACCCAAATAACATTATTCTCAGGTTTTATTTGATAAATATTGGGCTTTTCAATGTTATCAGGGAAAGTTGAAATAGCATCTATTCGTAGTTTAGCTTCATCCAGAACTTGCTGCACTTCATAGCCGTCTTCAACTTCAATTGTCACAGAGCCGACACTATCACTGGCGACAGAAGTGACCTTCTTAATGCCGTTGATATCTTGAATGGCTTCTTCGATTTTTATGTTAATCCCTTCCTCAATCTCTTGCGGTGCAGCGCCAGGGTAGGCGACTGAAATATTGAGCAAGTTGAGTTCAAATGTTGGGAACACTTCTTTGTTAATCAGCAATGAGCTAAATAGTCCACCAATTAACAAGGCAAACATCAGCAGATTTGCGGCAACATTGTTGCGAGCAAACCAAGCAATAATTCCTTTATTGGTATCCATTATTGCTCACCTGCCAATGATATTGCTTCGGGATCTGCCGACTCTATTTCCACTTCTTCAGACTCTTCACCGAGTAACTTCACTTTTTGACCTGAAACCAAGTTACTAATGTCAGTAATCGAAACGCGCTCGCCCGTTGCTAAGCTGTCTTTGATAAACACATTCTCAATGTCTGTACGAACAATATTCACTTTACGGATTTCAATGGTGTTATCGTCTTTGACAATGGCGACTTGGTCTTGACGAACCACGTAGCGTGGTAATTTAACAATACCGTCGACCGTGCGACCTTTAATGATTGCAGTGACAAAACTGCCATATTTAAGTGGTAGCTCATCTTCACTGCGTTGATTACGTAGGTACGGATCTTTTACTTCAGCAACCAAGTAGACCATGCGGTTTTGTTCATCTATAACATTTTCACTGCGGACAATGTTGCCATTCCATGTAAATGATTTACCTGCCAGTGAAGCACTTAATATCACCGAAGTATCAGGGTTATCGACAGACTCTAAATAAGCTAGGTCGTTGTTGGTTAACGGTAGGCGCACTTCAGCAATACTAATATCGTAAAGCTCACCTAAATTGGTACCTAATGAAACGTACTGACCTAAATCAACATTGCGAGCTTTGATGATGCCATCAAAAGGGGCGCGAATAACGGTGCGCTCTAAGTTGCGCTGCGCTCTCGCTAAAGCGGCTTTGGCATATTTAACGTTGGCTTGTTCTTTCTTTAACTGCGGGATACGTAAACCTAACTCAGGCGGTAAGCCATTATCAAAGTCTTTGAATTCAATTTTTGCCACTTCACCGCGGGCAATCTCTTCATTTAGTGCTGCGTTAGCTTGCGCCAACGTCGCTTCTGCTTGAATGAAATCAGCTTGATAGTCAGAAGGTTCTATTTGAGCGAGAGCTTGCCCTTGCTGAACAATTCCGCCAGCAACAAAGCTTGGGTCTAAACTCACCAGTCGTCCTTGTACTTCAGTGACTAATTGAGTTTTATATTTAGGACTGACAACACCATATGATGGCAAATTTAACGATACTGTTTGCTGTTCAACGGTCAAGATATCAATGATAGGTGTTTTAACTTGTTCTTCTTTTTGTTCAGGCGCTTGTTGAGTACTCAGCAAGACGGCTGCGAGGCCGATAAATACCACTAGAATAAACAGCGGAGAGAGGATTCTTAATATTCTTTTCATTGATAAACGTATCCATACTAAAACGACATTGTTGGCTCTAAAGGACTACTCTGCTAGAAACTTAGTTTTCTTATTAAAATATTAAAGACTTAGAGCAATATAGACTCTAAATTAACAGACAACGAATTGAAGCAAAAGCGTTAGTTGTGAATTAAATGTTTCAGAAAATTTATTTCACGATTAAACAGAGCAATACGCTACCAAATTGATTTATGACCACAAAAAAGCCCTGAATTGAGTAAACAATTCAGGGCTTTGATAAAAATTAGCTTATTTCAGCTTTGCATCGCAGGTTTATTTTTTCTTTTTGTTCTTCTTCGATTTTTTCGCTGCAATCTTATTCTTGTCTTTCTTCTTACCTGGGACTTTTGCTTCTTTGTGCGTTGGTCTTAACCCATCGATATAACGACGCTTCAATGGCTGCTCAATATAGCGTTCAATTTTGCTAACGATACGCATATCATGAGCTTCAACTAATGAGATAGCAGTACCTTTGGCACCGGCACGAGCTGTTCGGCCAATACGATGAACATAGGCATCAGCAGAACGAGGCATATCGTAGTTGATAACGTGAGTGATCCCATCAATATCAATACCACGTGCGGCAACGTCAGTGGCAAGTAAAATGTTGACTTCACCTTTACTGAACTTACTTAATGCTTGGAAGCGTTTCTTTTGCTCCATATCACCACGTAAGAATGCGCAAGGAATACCTGCTTTTAATAGCAAGCCTTCGAGGCTGGCGACGACTTCACGTGTTTTAACGAACACAATAGTGCGCTTAACTTCTTCTTGCTGAAGCAAGTTACATAACAAGGCAAATTTATGCACATTGTTATCGGCTAAATGCGCCCATTGGTGGATTTTGGCTTTTTCGCTACGAGGAGACTCAACGTCAATGGTGACAGGGTCTTCTAATAATACGTGAGCAAAACGAGCAACACCGCTGCCTTCTAGAGTGGCAGAAAATAGCATGTTTTGTTTACGACCTTGAGCTTCGATGGCAATGGTTTCTACCACTGACGAGAATCCCATGTCTAACATGCGATCTGCTTCATCAATAATCAATATTTCAACTTCAGTCGCTTCAAATTGACCTTTATCGAGGTATTCCATTAAACGCCCTGGAGTAGCGATTAAAAGGTCGATGTTTTCTTCAAGTTGTTCTTCCTGCGGTCCGTAAGGAACGCCACCAGTAATAATACCAACATCTAATTCGAGATCGGTGGCTAAATGGCAAGCGTAACGGTGGATTTGGCTGGCAAGTTCGCGGGTCGGCGTCAGAATCAATATTCTGGCTTGACCGTTAAAGCGGCGCGGGAAGTCAATCAAGTGTTGTAAAGCTGGCAATAAGAAGCTTGCAGTTTTACCTGTACCTGTAGGCGCTTTAGCTAAAATATCCCGTTGTTCCATCGCCATTGGCAATGTTTGTTGTTGAACGGTCGTCGGGCTTAAATGTCCCATAGCCTTTAGAGAGTCTAATAGGCGTGGATCTAGGTCAAAATCTTCAAATAGCATGCGCTTTGGGTCTCACTGATTGATAGCCAGACATTATAACCTAAGTTGTTAATCTCAGCGAGATACTAATTAGCCAAAAGCAGATTAAACCTTAAAGTTTCAAATAAAAGTCACGGCAAAGCTGGATCATTGTTTGAGTATATTGACCTTTACCGTCAGCAATGACTAAGTTTGATGTAATTGGCTCATATTGAGGCCGAGCCCGAGTTTGTGCCTGATGTCGAGATTGAGGTTGAGCCCGAGGTTGAGATTGATCCTGAGATAGTTCTTTTGTTTCTGATGAGGCTGTTGATTCAATTAAGCAGGCTTGATGCTTAATTGCCAATAGCAATCGACTCGGCGCTTTAGTTTCAACAGTGCTGATATGAGTTTTGTCTGATATTTCAAGTTGAGAACAGGCGAGTGCAGCTAAAAAACCTGTTTCACTTTGCACTGGAATGATAAAGCTTGCTGTCCCATGTTCTGCAAGCAGCAATTGAACCTGTGTGAGCAAGGTTTCAAAGTTCAGTGTATCTGTATGCCTTGCCGTTGCGCGTTGTTTGGCATCTGACTGTGGGCCATTTTCGAAATAGGGCGGATTACAAATAATGGTTTCGAAAAGAGGAAGGTTTGCTTTGAGCAATTCTTGACTATATCGCTGAATACTCGTGTGTTGAACGGTTAACTGTGAAGTCCATGGGCTCTGATTAAAGTTGCTTTGGCAATCTTGCGCCGCACCTTCATCGAGTTCTACTGCAATTATTTCAGCACTTGGATTACGTAACCGCTGGGCGAGCATTAAAGACAGTAAGCCACTTCCTGCTCCAATATCTAACACTCGATATGGACCTTTGGTGTTATCTGTTGATAGTTTTGCCCATGCGCCTAATATGACGCCGTCAGTACTGACGGGCATTCCGCAGTGGCTATCATCAATGTGAAATTGCTTAAAGGTAAATGGCATTGGGTCTAATTCTGTTTCAGGGTTAAGTGCAACTTGGTCTTTAGGCTGTGTTGTACACAGAGGTTTATGGTACCTGCTTTTAGTTTATAACCCCACCTAAATAGCGTTACATTGATGTTGCTGAGATTGTGCTATGTGGTTGCACTGTAGCGAGAATGTTTTATGGGTTTTAAGCTTGTTTTCAGATGAGGTTTAATTTTACTTTGTGCTGGTTTTGCGCTTGTTTATCTATACGCTATTTGATATTAGTTCCTACCCGTTTAAAGGCGCTAAACGCAGTTAAATGGTAGAAAAAGAAATACGACTCACAAATGAGTGTTCTAAAAACGAGAAAATGGCTTTTTAATAACCATTTGTGAGTAGTTTTTAATAAAATAAAGTGTAATTTTAAGTTTACATTCTTACAGGTGGGTTTTGATTAGCAGTAGCTAATTAGCACTGAATCACTTAAGTTTGTTAAAAAACAAAACAACAAGATGGGGCATTGTGTGCAAAACAGTAATATGAGTATTGGCGATACATTAGGCTTAGGCTTTATGACTTTCGCATTTTTCTTAGGTGCAGGTAACCTTATTTTTCCGCCTTTTGCAGGTATGTTAGCTGGCGAGAATATGACGCTGGCAATGTTAGGTTTTCTTGTTACTGCAGTGGGTTTACCTCTTGCTGGTCTTATCGCGGTTGCTAAGGCAAACGGTAAGGTTATGGCAATGCTCCCAGCATTTGCTGCCACTGCATTAGCAGTTTCTATTTATATCATTATTGGCCCTGCATTCGCCGCACCTCGTACAGGGTTAGTGGCGTTTGAAATCGGCGCTCGCCCATTTTTAGATAACGCAGAAGCTGTGATTCAAATCGGCGCACTGGCGCTGAATCAAGCACAGTTGTTTTACACTATCGGCTTTTTTGCTTTGGCGATGGTGTTGTCGCTATACCCAGGTAAATTGCTTGATAGCGTTGGTAAAGTATTAACCCCTATTCTTATTTTCTTGTTGGTTGGTTTAGCTGTTTCAGTGATTGTTACCCCGAGTGCTGCTATCGGTGCTGCGACTGGTGATTATATTGATAGTCCGCTTTCTAAAGGTATTTTAGAAGGTTACAACACGATGGATACATTAGCGTCTGTGATCTTCGGTATGCTAATTATTGATATTCTTCGTAAGAAAGGTATTACTGAATCTAAAGCGCAAACTCGTTACCTTGTTCGTGCTGCTATTATCGCCGCTTCAGGTCTAGCTTTTGTTTATATTTCACTATTCTATTTAGGCGCAACGGCTGGTGATATAGCAGCTGGCGCTGAAAATGGCGGTCAAATCCTCACAAACTATGTGACCCATGAGTTCGGAACTATGGGGACGGTACTATTAGCTGCGGTTGTGAGCATTGCTTGTTTAACAACAGCAGTTGGTTTAATCACAGCATGTTCTGAGTATTTTAATGAGTTGCTACCAAAGATTTCATATAAAGCATTCGTTATCTTTTTCAGCTTAGTGTGTGCAACCGTTGCAAACGTTGGCTTAACCCAGCTCATTAATATCAGTATTCCTGTATTGATGACGATATACCCTGTGGCGATTGCACTTGTGGCGATTACTTTCTTGACTGAGCGTTTTGCTCGTCCAGAGTTTTCACACCGTCTAGTGCTATCGGTTGCGTTGTTCTTCGGTATTTTTGATGGTCTTAAAGCCGCTGGATTCGAGATTAATTTCTTAAACTTTATGCCACTTCATAGTGAAGGCATGGCTTGGTTATTACCTGTTGGTATTGCAATCGTGGCATGTTTATTTGTCCCAGCTAAAGATCAAGCGGTAGCTGCGAGCTAACCAAAAGTCATTGCTTGGCAATCTTTGTCAAAACAAGTTAATTTTAGTTACACTAATGGCGTTATTTCAATTGAAATAACGCCATTTTTTTAGGAAAAACAGTGACAGACAAATATCAAGCGGACCCTATTATCGACGCCTTTTTGGATGACTTATGGTCCACAAAGGGCTTAAGCGATAACACCTTGGCATCTTATCGCACCGATTTGCGTCACTTTGAGCGTTTTGTATTGAGTCAAAGCCGTTGTTTAATTGATGTGGACCAAGCAAGCATCCGCGATTATTTGGCTTATCGGGTTGAGAAAAATTTTGCTAAAACCAGCACTGCAAGATTGCTTAGTAGTCTAAGACGTTTTTATGGTTACTTAATTGTAAAACAGAGCATTGATGTGGATCCAACGAGCTTAATTGAGTCGCCAAAGCTTGCGCGTAAGTTACCTGATGCGCTAAGTGAAAGCCAAATCGATGCGTTACTGGATGAGCCCAATGTAGAAGATGCCGTTGAATGCCGTGACAAAGCGATGCTGGAATTACTTTATGCAACAGGACTGCGAGTGACAGAACTTGTGAGTCTAACCCTTGAGCAAATCAGTTTACGCCAAGGACTAGTGAGAATCGTGGGTAAGGGCGGTAAAGAACGCTTAGTGCCATTAGGTGAGTTAGCGGTGACCGAGGTCGAGCAATACTTATTAGCAGCACGAGCAGAATTGCTGAACAATAAACAAAGTGATGTATTGTTTCCATCAAAGCGTGGCCAAATGATGACTCGGCAAACGTTTTGGCATCGGATAAAACTCTATGCTATTCGCGCCGGAATCAATAGTCATTTATCGCCCCATACTTTACGGCATGCATTTGCGACTCATCTGCTGAATCATGGCGCAGATCTGCGTGTGGTGCAGTTACTATTAGGCCACAGCGATTTATCGACGACCCAGATATATACTCATGTGGCTAAAGCTCGATTGCAGCAATTACATAGTCAGCATCATCCCAGAGGCTAGTGTTCAACAACACGCGATAAAGATTTGTTACGTTAAATATGGTGGCAGTTGTCACCAATAAAGGACTTAAGGTTGCTTTAGTCATATATTCGCTGTAACTTTTGCCGACAATATCAGGTCTATGTATTAGCTGAGACATTCAGTTTTACCCAATAGGATTTATTAATGAAGTTAACCAAAGCATTTTCTTTCGCGATAACGCTAGCTGTTGCCCCACTGCTACAGGCAGCTTCTGCAACAGATATTCCCAATGAAACTGAATTGAAACAACAAGTGTCAGACGTACTTGGCGTTAATGTTTTGAAAATTCAATCATCACCTATTGATGGTCTGTATCAAGCATTTACCGATCGTGGTGTTTTATATGTTTCTCCGGATGGTACTAAGCTGATTCATGGCAACATGTATGACCTTAAAAATGGCATGCAAAACTTAACTGAAGCTGCATTAGCTGGCCCACGTATTGATATGCTAAAACCATTTGAAGACGACATGTTGGTGTACAAAGCCAAGAACGAAAAGCATGTGGTGACTATTTTTACTGATGTGGATTGTGGTTACTGCCGTAAATTGCACCAAGAAATGGATGGCTATAACGATTTAGGCATTACGGTTCGTTATTTAGCGTATCCAAGAGCTGGTATTCCGTCAGCAAATGCTGAAGAAATGAAAGCGGTTTGGTGTGCAACAGATCCACTAAAAGCAATGACCGAAGCTAAGACTGGCGGTAATGTAAAAGCTGCAAGCTGCGATGCGAACATTGAAGAACAATATCGTTTAGGTCAGGCATTTGGTATTAATGGTACGCCAGCAATCGTGTTAGAAAATGGTATTTTAGTGCCAGGTTACCAACCACCTTCTGCATTATTGAACACAATTAAAACTAACCTCTAATTTGGGTTGTTTAAAATAAAAGGTGAGCCATTGGCTCGCCTTTTTTGTAATCTTTAATTGTCGATTTTTATAGTAAAAATAAGGTTTATTTGTGGCTCACAAAATTGTCCGCCGTGCTGAAGTAGATGACAGTCATTTACCTGCAACTATCCATCCTTTATTAAAACAGCTTTATGCTCGCCGTAATGTTGATTTAACGGGTTGTGAGCTAAGTTTATCTAAGCTACTTAGACCTGAAACTATGATGGGCTTATCTGAAGCTGCAGTCATTATCGCTGATGCAATAGCAGCGCAAAAGTCGATATTAATCGTTGGTGACTTTGATGCTGATGGCGCGACATCAACGAGTGTATGTTTATTAGCACTGCGTATGATGGGCGCAACTAAGATTGATTACTTAATTCCTAATCGTTTTGATTATGGCTATGGATTAAGTCCTGAAATTGTCGCGGTTGCCCAGTCAAAAGGCGCAGAATTACTTATTACTGTTGATAATGGTATTTCATCAATTGACGGCGTTGCTGCTGCTAAACAGCTGGGCATGCAAGTGGTGGTGACTGATCATCACCTACCTGGAAAAAGTTTGCCTGATGCTGATGCGATTGTGAATCCAAATCAACATGGGTGTCAGTTCGCCAGCAAATCGATTGCAGGTGTTGGAGTCGCATTTTACTTAATGTCAGCATTGAGAACTGAGCTGAGATCGCGTGACTGGTATCAAACCCATCAAATTTCCGAGCCTAACCTAGGCAGCTTACTCGATATTGTAGCGCTGGGTACAGTCGCTGATGTTGTGTCCCTAGATAGTAATAACCGCATCTTAGTTCAGGCGGGACTGCAACGCGTAAAGTCGGGTCGCTGCCGAGTGGGAATTACAGCTTTGTTAGAAGTGGCTAAACGCAGCCCACAACGAATAGTCGCCTCAGATTTTGGTTTTGCAGTGGGCCCAAGACTAAATGCTGCAGGTCGTCTTGATGAAATGGCTCTAGGTGTCGAAACCTTATTATGTGAAGACATGATGCTAGCTCGCAGAATGGCTGATGAACTTGATGGCTTAAACGGCGAGCGCCGTGAATTAGAAGCCGGAATGCAGCAAGAAGCACTTAAAAGCTTACAAAAATTGACCTTAGATGAATCGAAATTGCCTTGGGGATTAGCGATTTTTCAAGATGATTGGCATCAAGGGGTGATTGGTATTTTAGCCTCAAGGATCAAGGACAAATATCACCGACCTGTGATTGCGTTTGCTGATGCTGGCGAAGGTGAAATAAAAGGCTCTGCGCGTTCAATTAAAGGCTTACACATGCGCGACTTGCTCGAACTGATAAATAGTCGTCACCCTGGGATGATCATTAAATTTGGTGGCCATGCAATGGCTGCTGGGTTATCCCTACGAGCAGATGCGTTTTCCGAATTTGAAGCCGCTTATGATAAAGCCGTGAGAGAGATGCTAAAGCCAGAACAATTAACTGGTGAAGTCTTATCGGATGGTGAATTGCCAACAGAACTTATGAATCTTGAGACGGCTTTCTTATTACGTGAGTCAGGCCCTTGGGGCCAGTCATTTGAAGAGCCATTATTTGACGGTTACTTTAGTGTTATTCAGCAAAGAATTGTTGGAGAGAAACATCTTAAATTGGTGCTCGAAACAGACTGTGGTTCTTTGATGATGGATGCCATTGCTTTTAATGTCGATTTAGCAATATGGCCAGATGCCACGATTAAACATGCAAGAGTCGCCTATAAGCTGGATGTGAATGAGTTTAGAGGTAATCAGACGGTGCAGATGTTGGTGGATTATATCGAGCCTGCTTAAACATCCTTTCTACAGCTCAGTCAGCGCAGGCTAACCCTGCGCTGAGTTAGGGCGTTAAATCGCAGATACAAAAAAGCCTCGCAATGCGAGGCTTTTTTGTTATTTAGTCGCGTTAGCCACCAAATCTAAATATGGTGCCCGAACCCGGAATCGAACCAGGGACACGAGGATTTTCAATCCTCTGCTCTACCGACTGAGCTATTCGGGCGACGGACGCAATTAAACGTTTTTTGCGGTCTAGAGTCAACTTTTTTTTGTGCTTAAGTGAATATTTAAGCTTGTTTGACCAAGAATCCCGCAAAAGGCTCAAATGTTCAGCTAATGTTTGAACGATGAACGGACCCATTTCAAACAGCAATAAATTGAATATATATAATACAAAGGATAATTTTTACGTCTGATTGAATAGAAAATCACCGTAAAGAGGTCTTATTGATTGAATACTATAAATAACCTCGCATATTCACATTAGGTACTCGCTATTGAGCTGGCAAATATCAATGATCAATCGAACGCTTAAATATCCATTATGGGTAGGACTGGCTGTATTTATCCTGATCTTAGTCAGCATATTAGGCATGCTTAGAATAAACCTTGATGTGAACTTTAATGACTATTTTGCTCATGATGATGCTCAGTTTATTGCGCTGCAGCAAATGCAACAAAGGTTTGCACAGCGCAATAGTTTGCTTTTGTTATTAGAGAGCCAACAAGATTGGCGCCAAGTAGAACAAGAGTCTGAGCTAATTAATTTTATCAATCAGTTACAAGCTGATAGCACGATTATAAGTGTTGGTGGTTATGGGTCATTTATTGCTGACTTAAACACTGGTGCTAACGCTCATCAAAATAAGGCTGATACTTCACTTCAGTATTCTCAATTACTCGCTTACAAGAAACATCCTAGGCTACCACTGGTTATAAATGAAACTGGCACAGCCATTGTGTTGAGCATTCAATTCAGTGAACGAGAAAAAAATAATTACCCTAATGCAACTTTATGGCGAGAAAAAACCATAGATAATTTATTAGCTAAGGCGAATGGTTTTTGGAGCAGTGAGAGGATTGAAAGCAGTGACTCAGTGAAAACATACCTTAGTGGAGAGCAAGCATTGAATTGGCAGTACGCTAAAGTGTTACGTCATGATTTAACTTGGTTTGCACCTGGCTTGCTGTTGATTATTGCACTAATGGCGTTGTTATTTATTCGAACACGAGTTTGGTTATTGGCAATCGCAATAAACTGCATCATCACTTTATTCATCACGCTTGGGCTTGCGGGGTGGTTAAATCTCACTATTGCAGCGATTAGTGCTTTTATTCCTGTGATCATTATTACCTTGTCATTAGCGTATTCTGCGCACCTATATTTAGCGTGGCAGCAGGGAATTAAACAGGGTATCGCAGAGCCAGTTAAATTTAGTTTTGAGCACAATAAACAACCTTTGTTTTATGCGACGCTGACAACCATGTTGGGGTTTGCCTTATTAAGCTTTAGTCCATCTCCACCTATTCAAAGTTTTGGTGTTTTAGTGTCGGTTGCCGTTGTGTGTCATTATCTGCTTTGTCACAGTGTCTTGGTTATTATTGTCAGCAAAGCCCAAAATAAATCAGTTAACGAGCCATTTAACAGTGCATTGTTAACGGTTGAAGCCATCGCGAAAAATAGCACTAAAGTCCCTAAGTTAATGTTAATTATAGTCACGGTGATATCTATATTGTCACTGATAAGCGCTTCTAAGCTTGAGCTGAATGATGACCCATTTAGTTATTTCCCCAGAGATAATCCTTTCAGTCAATCAAAGCAGAAAATGCAGCAATACTTTGATGGTGTAAATCTGATTCATTACGAGATCAGTACTAAAGAACAGGCAATTTACGATAAACAGTATTTAGCCTTTTTATATCAGTTTGCACGTTTTTTAAAGCAACAACCTGAAGTAAAAAGAGTCACCCATATTGGTGACTGGGTAAAAAGTGCAGGTCTAAACCAAAGCCAGTTTCAGCGCGTAATCAATCAAAACTCAGTGGAGCAACTTGGCCTTGAAGCAGAAATCTCCACAGATTATCAATCAAGTTTAGTGAGTCTTTATCTTGCGCCATTAACGGCGAGGCAAATGATCGATTTTGAACAGCGTGTATCAATGTGGCTCATTGATAATCAAACTGATATTGGAGTAAGCCACGCGTTAGGTAGCAGTCTGCTATTTGCTCACTTATCCATTGATAATGCCAAAAATATGTTGTGGTCATTTGCCATTGCACTTGTGCTCCTCAGTATGATCTTAGGGATTATTAAGCGCAGTATGATGTTTGCGGCAATCGGATTAGTCGTTAACTTTTTACCATTACTTTGGGTGTTTGCTGCTTGGCAGCTAATGGGGGGCTATATCAGTATTGGTAGCGCTGTTGTATTGGGGATCATGTTAGGGATTATTGTAGATGACACCTTACATCTGTTATTAAAACTGCCGCAGCCTAATAAGGCCGCTTCGTTTGAATCATTCTGGCCTAGATATGCTGCCATTATTCCAGTGATTAGTTTTACTAGTTTAACTTTGGTATTGGGTTTTGGTATTGGTTTGGCCTCAGATTTTGCCCCTATAGCTCAGCTGAGTCTATTGTCTTGTCTGGTCATTGTCTTAGCTTGGCTATTTGACGTTTTAGTATTACCGGTTATTTACCATCAATGGAGGCGCTACTTAGCATGAGCTATGCGGGTATGAGAAGTATGGGTAAGAGCGAAAACATTAGCCTTAAACGTTGTTTTGGTAAACGAGCTGCGCCTCGAATGCAGCAGGGGAAAAATGCGCATCGCTTACAGGTTTGGGCCGAGCAATTAGGTCAGTCAGTCATCCCGTTTAATGATGCACAAATGGAATATATGGCAAACTTATTGCCGCTATTACTCTGCGGCGAGCAGTCTGCACAGCTGGTGTTTAATCAGGAAATTGCGAGACTGAGTGCTAATTCAATCAATCAAGTTACAGGTGCAGACTCACATCAATTGGTATTGTCATTGATGGAGGTGGAATCTGACGAGTGTCGACATGACATTGCACTGCAAAGTGTTGCAGAGCAGCTACCTGAAATAGATTCAGTAAGAAAAGTGCAGCGCCTCGCTAAACGGTTCTATAGCAGTCTTAGCCGTGTTGATGATTATAGTCAGCACTTTGTTCGTATTGCGATATTGGATACTTGTGTCACCCAAATCATGCAAGCTTTCGAGCAAAGCCACCTAGGTATAAACCATCCTTTTAGTCAGTTATGCGGCTTAATTAAAAAAGATGAAGCAAAACATGTCTATATCAGTCGTCATCATGCCATTGAGTTAGGTGCGAGCCATGCTGATTTTCATCAGCAACAAGCGTTTATTACCCAGAACTTATTTCAGTTATTAACTAGCCAAGGCAGTGCTTTTGAGCACATGGGAATTTGTTTAGATTCTCTGCAACAGAAACTGGAGGAAAAATGGCAGTAAAATTTGCCCAACACAACTTATCTGTATACTCAATTGCTCATCAGTTACCTGGCAGCAATATTGATAATGAAACCTTATTGGCGTGTTTATCTCAGCAATCTGGCCGATTAAATGCCCGAAAAGCTAAAAGTATCGTTAAACGACTCGGTATTGAAGGTCGCCATTTAGTACGAGACTTAGCTACAGCGACGAGCTCCGCTTCACCAACCAGCATTGAATTAAGCGAGCAAGTATTAAAGCGAGCATTACAAAACGCAAATATGAATGCTGATGAGCTAGATTACTTATTAACTCATACTTGTACTCCTCATACCCAAGTACCGCCTAATGCGGCTTGGCTTGCAGATGTTATGGCTTATCACGGACCATATTTGGAGTTAAGACAAGCTTGTACTGGTTTTGCCAATAGTTTACAAATTGCGTCGGCTTTTTGTGCGGTAAATCAAAAGCCTGTTGCGATAGTGGGCGTTGAAACAGGCTCGGTATATTTTGATATGGATAAATCATTTATTGATACTGAGCAACTGGTGAATTATGTGCAAATGGGCGACGGCGCTGCAGCGGTTGTGCTAGCACCCGCTATAGATGGAAAATCGACAATATCTGATATTTATCTGGGGCAGATTGGCCATCAAAGACAACCAGGGTTTTACTTGGATAGTGGCTCTAACGATGTAGGCGAAAAGCGCATGGCGCGTTTTCATCATAATATCCATGCGGTTAGAGAGCAGGGAAGTCAGCTATTTGAACTTGGCTGGCAAGCACTGCAAAGCCGTGGCTACCAATTAGATGATTTTGCCTATATTTTACCTCACCAAGCGAATGGTCATATTGATGCGCTAATGGCTGAAGCTTTAGGGATCACGCCAGATAGAGTTATCAATGATGCTAAACAGTTTGGTAATCTTGGCTCAGCGGCTATTTGGGTGAGTTTATCGAACTTAATCCATTCGGGGAAATTACAGGATGGTGACAAAGTAGCGGTACTCGGCGCAGAAGCAACCAAATACCTTTATGGTGGTTTTGTGTATCAGCACCGCGAAACACAATAATCATTAAAAAGTTAATATTTGAACATTAGACATTAAAAAGCCCGCGATAAACATTGCGGGCTTTTGTTTAGCTATTTAGTCAATAGTCAATAGTCAATAGTCAATAATCAATAATTAATAATCAATAATCAATAATCAATAATTAATAATCAATGACAGCCTGTAATCAGACTTATTTGAGTTGTTCGCTATCAGGAAAGTTAGCAGCAATAACAGTCAATACATTTTGTTTTAGCTGATCTTGGCCTAACTCACCGTAAGCTTCTGACATAATTTCAAGTGCACGTTCAGTTGCTGGCGTACCTGGGAATTGCTCCATAACGGACTGAGCACGAACTGCTGCGGCACTCCAAGCTTCCATTTTGATATAATACTCAGCCACTTTAATTGAGTATTGCGCTAGGCGGTTTTTTAGATACTGCATGCGTTGTTGTGCATCTGCAGAATACTTACTATCAGGGTAACTTTTGATTAAACGATCAAAATCTTTAAATGCATCTTGCGCATTTTTAGGGTCACGATCGGTACGGTCAATATTCATCATATCGTGGAAAAGATAATTATCAGCCTGCATATTTGTTAAACCACGCATATAATAGACGTAATCAATATCAGGGTGCGTCGGATTTAATCGTAAGAAACGATCGATATTGGCAATGCCTGATGCCACGTCATCCATCTTGTAATACGCAAAAATCATATCAAGTTGTACTTGAGTTTTGTGCGGTCCAAATGGGTAGCGAGAGTCTAAAGCTTCAAGGGTTCTTACCGCTTTAGAATAGTTACCAAGTTCCATTGAGGTCCTTGCTTGGGCATAAAGTCCTTCTGGAGACCTAGCATTTAGGTCTTCATCTTCAAAACCTTTTGAGGTACTACAAGCCGATAAAGCTAATGAAAACAATACTAGGGCGGCGCCTTTGGCAAATTTAGACATATGTAAATTCAATTCTTTTATAAGTTGTTGTTAAGAATTTTTCCATTTCACTGTAAAATAGAAAACAATCCGATTGTAACAGATAGCACATTCACTTTGGACCCCAAAAAAGGGGTACGGTTCCTATGACACAAGAGATTAACCTAAAAAGCGAGATCACAGCAATCCAAACAGGTCTTCGATTAGACCAAGCTTTGGCTGAATTGTTCCCTGATTATTCCCGTACACGCATCAAAGAATGGATCCTATCTGGTGCAGTTTCTGTCGATGGCGTTGTTGTCGATATACCTCGTGAGAAGGTACTAGAGTCGCAGTTAATTGCGGTAGAAGCAACGCTTGAGGAAGAAGTAAAAGATAAAGCACAGAATATTGAGCTTAATATCGTTTATGAAGATGAGCATATTATTGTTGTAAATAAGCAAGCTGGCCTGGTGGTTCACCCTGGTGCTGGTAATGCTGACGGCACATTATTAAATGCGTTATTACATCATTGCCCTGACATTGAGCACGTACCACGTGCGGGTATTGTCCATCGTTTAGATAAAGACACGACTGGTTTAATGGTTGTGGCGAAAACGGTTGAAGCGCAAACCCATTTGGTAACAGCTTTGCAAGCCCGTGACATCGTTCGTGAATATGAAGCGATTGTGATTGGTACTATGACTGCTGGTGGCACTGTTGATGAGCCGATTGAACGTCATGAAACTCGTCGTACACAAATGGCAGTGATCATGGGCGGCCGTCCTTCAGTGACGCATTACCGCGTTGCTGAAAAATTCAGAGCACATACTCGTTTAAGACTACGCCTTGAAACAGGTCGTACTCACCAAATTCGTGTGCATATGGACTACATTGGCCATGTACTTGTCGGCGATCCGGTTTACGGTGGTCGTCCTCGTCCGCCTAAGAAAGCCAGCCCTGAGTTTTTTGATATCTTGAAAAACTTCAATCGTCAGGCTTTGCATGCAGTACGTTTAGAGTTAGCGCACCCTTTCACACATGAAATCATGTCGTGGCAGGCGCCTATTCCAGAAGATATGCAGATGCTGGCCAAAGCAATGCGTAAAGATACTGAAGAAAACCCGATTGAGTACCTGTAAATTTATTGATTAAAGGCTAAATCGTGTATAAAGCCAGTTGGCCAATTCCTGAAAATGTCGGCATCGCCATGACCCATCGTCATGGCGGTGTTAGTAAGCCTCCCTTCGACAGCCTTAATTTAGGCTTACATGTCGGTGATCTTGCTTCAGATGTATTGGCCAACCGCGCTTTAATTCAACAACAGTTATTGATTGCTTCTCCATTGTTATGGCTCGAACAGGTTCATGGCACTGAAATCATTGACTGCTCAAATTTATCAGTCGCATCTTTAGCAAACAAACTCCCGCCTAAAGCTGATGGCAGTTATTCATCTTCAGCGCATATTTCTCTAGCAATCATGACCGCTGATTGTTTACCTGTACTGCTGTGTAATAAACAGGGTACTGAAATTGCTGCAGTACATGCAGGCTGGCGTGGTTTATGTGATGGCGTGATTGAAGTTGCAGTTGATAAATTTAATTGCGAAACCACAGATATTATGGCTTTTCTTGGTCCAGCTATTGGCCCTGAAGCGTTTGAAGTCGGCGCCGAAGTAAAACATCAGTTTGTAGAGCAACATCCTGACTCGTCGCAGTTTTTTAAGCCTGTTGCTAATAATCTCCAAATTGATTCGAATAAATACCTCGCTGATTTAGCTTCCTTGGCAAAACATCGCTTAACATTACTTGGGGTCAACCAAGTCTTTAGCGCTGATATCTGTACTTTTTCAAGTCACGATTACTTTTCGTATCGCCGCGATCAAAAAACAGGTCGAATGGCTTCGCTTATCTGGTTAAAGTCTTAATCTGTTTTGTCGATTTGATCTGAATCAATTAATCTACCTATATTTAATTGAATTTCAGTGTCTATATTGAATTATCGATAAACATCCCCATATTTTAATTATCAAAACATTTCGTTTTTATTAAATTGTGTAGGAGGCCGTATGAGACTCGATCGTATGACCAATAAGTTTCAAATCGCCATTTCAGATGCCCAATCATTGGCATTAGGGCGCGATCATCAGTTTATTGAACCTATTCATTTGATGATGGCGTTATTAAATCAAGATTCAGGCTCAATCCATCCTTTACTCACTCAAGCTGGTATCAATGTCAGCGGTTTACGTTCATCTTTGAGTCAGGAGTTAGAGCGACTGCCGCAAGTGGAAGGTACGGGCGGTGATATCCAATTATCCCAAGGCCTAATTCGACTACTGAACTTGTGTGACAAGCTAGCGCAAAAACGCAAAGACAAATATATCTCGTCAGAGCTTTTTGTTATGGCGGCTCTTGAAGGTAATGATGCCTTAAGTAAGTGCCTAAAAGATGCTGGCGCTACAAAGGCATTACTGGAAACGACTATTGAACAAATTCGTGGTGGCCAGAAAGTAGATGACCCTAACGCTGAAGATCAGCGCCAAGCATTAAATAAATTTACTGTCGATCTCACAGAGCGTGCAGAGCAAGGCAAACTTGATCCTGTGATTGGCCGTGATGAAGAGATCCGCAGAACGATTCAAGTATTGCAACGCCGTAGTAAAAATAACCCGGTATTAATTGGGGAACCTGGTGTGGGTAAAACCGCTATCGTTGAAGGTTTAGCTCAGCGCATCGTTAACGGCGAAGTACCAGAAGGCATTAAGAATAAGCGCGTGTTGTCTCTGGATATGGGCGCATTGATCGCTGGTGCAAAATACCGTGGTGAATTCGAAGAAAGATTAAAAGCTGTATTAAACGAATTGGCGCAAGAAGAAGGCCAAGTCATCTTATTCATCGATGAACTGCACACTATGGTTGGTGCAGGTAAAGGTGAAGGGGCGATGGATGCTGGTAACATGCTCAAGCCAGCTTTAGCCCGTGGCGATTTACATTGTGTTGGCGCGACAACCTTAGATGAATATCGTCAGTACATCGAAAAAGATGCAGCGTTAGAACGCCGTTTCCAAAAAGTGCTTGTAGAAGAGCCAAATGTAGAAGACACGATTGCTATTTTACGAGGCTTAAAAGAGCGTTATGAATTGCATCATCATGTTGAGATTACCGATCCTGCTATTGTTGCTGCAGCAAGTATGTCGCATCGATATATCTCAGACAGAAAGCTGCCAGATAAAGCGATTGATCTTATTGATGAAGCCGCTTCAAGCATCCGGATGCAAATAGACTCGAAACCGGAAGCATTGGACAGGCTGGATCGTCGAGCAATTCAATTAAAGCTAGAAGAACAAGCGTTAATTAAAGAAGAAGATGAAGCGAGCCGTAAACGTTTATCTCACTTGCAGGTAGAACTTAAGCAAGTTGAAGAGAAAGCCGGTGAACTAAATGAAATATGGCATACAGAAAAAGCCGCCCTTGCGGGCACTCAGCATATTAAAGCTGATCTAGAGCAGTCTCGAATGGATATGGAAGTAGCGAAGCGTGCAGGTGATTTAACCCGCATGTCAGAGCTGCAATATGGCCGTATCCCTGAATTAGAGAAACAACTCGATTTAGCGTCACAAGCTGAGATGCAAGATATGACCTTATTACGTAATAAAGTCACCGATGCCGAAATTGCCGAAGTGTTATCAAAAGCCACAGGTATACCTGTGACGAAAATGCTTGAAGGTGAGCGTGATAAATTATTGCAAATGGAAGAGGCATTGCATCAAAGAGTTATTGGCCAAAACGAAGCAGTAGAAGCTGTATCGAATGCGATAAGAAGAAGCCGAGCAGGACTTGCAGATCCCAACCGTCCTATTGGTTCTTTCCTGTTTTTAGGTCCGACTGGTGTGGGTAAAACAGAGTTGTGTAAATCGCTGGCGACGTTCTTATTTGATACAGAGTCTGCAATGGTTCGCATCGATATGTCAGAGTTTATGGAAAAACATACAGTATCTCGTTTAGTCGGCGCGCCTCCGGGCTACGTAGGTTATGAAGAAGGCGGCTATTTAACTGAAGCCGTTCGCCGTAAACCTTATTCGGTCATTTTATTAGATGAAGTGGAGAAAGCGCATCCTGATGTGTTTAATATTTTACTTCAGGTATTAGATGATGGCCGCTTAACTGACGGTCAAGGTCGCACGGTAGATTTTAGAAATACCGTGATCATTATGACCTCGAATTTAGGCTCTGATATTATTCAGGATGGTTTTGCATCTCAAGATTATGCGCAAATGAAATCGTCTGTGATGAATGTGGTAACCCAAAGCTTTAGGCCAGAATTTTTAAATCGAATAGATGAAACCGTAGTGTTCCATCCTTTGGCTGCAGAGCATATTGCTCACATTGCCGAAATTCAGTTAGAAAACCTTAAGCATCGTTTAGCAGAAAAAGACTTCACTATGTCTATTTCTAAAAACGCATTGGCACTGATTGCTGAAGCTGGCTTTGATCCGACCTACGGTGCACGCCCTCTTAAAAGGGCTTTACAACAGGAAATCGAAAATCCATTGGCACATTATTTATTAAAAGGGGAGTTGCTTCCGGGTAAACCGATTTTAATTGATGTTGAAGATGGCTTGCTGACATTTAAGCAATAATCAAATAGCAAATGAAACTTAAAAAGGAACCTGAATGGTTCCTTTTGTATTTTTTGCTCAGTAAATAAGTGAATGAGCATTAAATACGAGGTTGACATAACTTGATGGTGGCTAATTATTGAACTAATTTAATTAAAGGCGCACTAGGTAAAGTCACCTCAATTCAAATCAAAAGGATATAACATGAAAAGAACCGTCTTATTATGTATCGCGTTAGTCTCGATTGCAGCAACAGGTTGCAGTAGCTCACCAGAACGAAGCGATGGCACAGAAGTTATCGGTGTCGGCAATGTTGAATACAATAGTCTTTATCATTTTGGTTATAACAGGGGCTGTACAAGCGCTATCGCACAAAACACATCTAACGAATCACTGGAATCAATGAAGGATAAAACGCTACAAGGCATTGACCCATTTGAAGATGGCTGGCGATCAGGTACTGAAACATGCAGCAATGGAGAATTCAAATCTATGTACACTGTTGGTAATGCTGGTTAGTGTTTGAATAATGACAGTGAGTTAGATTGTTCGTCTTTAATGAGTAATTAGTAGATATCAAAAAGGAGCCGAGGCTCCTTTCTATTTTGATCTAAATTACACAGCGAAATCTTACTGACAAAATAGCTTAATGCGTTCTTCACTCTTTTCTATCTGCTCTAAACGTTCTTCCTCTGTTACGACTATTTCCTCTCCAGTCTCTTTATTAGTGCGATGCAAATTATGATAACTATTTAACACATTCAAACTATGCTTAGCACTTTCACAGATTGAGGCAGCTTGCTCGGCATCCTTTTCTTTAATAAGAGCTGCTTTTTGAGCTAAGTCAGATTGTGAAGAAGCTTGACTTGAAGTCGGTGTATTAGGTAATACGGGAACATAACCCACTTGAGCAGGCTCGATGTCTTCGCTGTATACTTTTTTAGAATCTACATCTTCAGGGGGTTGTTGGCTGTAATGAGACACACCATCTTTATCTACCCAAGTATAAATAACGGTAGCAAAACTAACATGACTAACACTCAAACAAAGTAATAAAGCAAATAGACGTAAATTGAACATAGATTTTCCTAGATGGTGAAGCGTAATTTTCCCTAATAAAAATAAAATAGGCTAAATAGCCGATAAAACCAATAGCTAAGTAGATATTGTTGATGCTTATTGCTGCTATAAATGGAAATCAACAGCAACAGAGTCACTATCTGAACCGAACTTGATAAACGTCAAATCCCCCTCTAAACCAGTAAACGGTGCGTTTTAGTAGAAAAACACTTCATAATGGCTAACTATTGTTCAGTTGAACTGAGTTTGCAATAAAACTGCAAAAAAGCCCTTGCGCGAAAATCTGATTTGCCTATAATGCGCATCCACTGACACGGCAGAGCGCAATAGCGAAACACTGAGTCAGGTTGATTTGAGAGGGTTTTAACCGCTTCAAATT
>NZ_MCUF01000030.1:0-81860 GCF_002873615.1 Shewanella sp. 10N.286.51.B7 | reverse complement strand
CTTATATATTTATATTACTTCATAAACCTCACCTCAAATAAAATTACTAAAAACTATAAATAATTTAACTAACAAAATTAGGTAAGGCATGGAATTAAGAAATATAAAACACTTTGTAGCATTATCTGAATATAAGCATTTCAGTAGAGCAGCAAAAGAATTAAATATTACCCAGCCAACACTATCCAAAAGTTTACAAAAACTAGAGCTGCTCGTTGGAGGAAAGTTATTCTTACGAGACTCTAAAAATATGTCTATGACGCCACTAGGCAAATTGATGTTAAAGCATGGAAAAGCTATTTTAAAAGAGCATGATGACATGCTACAGGCACTCGCTTTGTTTCACGGGGAGAATGAATTAACCATCATTATTGGCGCCAGCCCCATTCCATCAAACAGTCTAGTCGGGCCAATCTTAGGAGAATACATTAACTCAAGGCCAAATATGACCTTAGAGCTAAGTGTTGATGGTTGGAAAGAACTAACTCAACAGTTACTTGAAGGGGAATTAGATTTATTTGTAGCTGAATCAGATTTTAACGGTTTAGATAATCAATATGAGTTAAGCGTGATAGAACTACCGCCATTCCCTGTCGTCTTTTGCTGCCGCCCAGACCACCCACTCGCCAAACTATCTCTACTGAGTTTAGATTCATTTAGAGATTACTCTTTAGCAATACCAAGACACTTACCAACCAGTATTCTTAACCAGTTCGAGGGCTTATTTAAGCAGCGAGATAACTTTTGTGGCCAGATTCGCTTCGATCAATTCCACTCCATTAAAGACTCAATAATGAATGCAGATCTGGTCGCCCTAACTCCCGAAATTGCAGTTAGAAAAGAAATACAACAAGGTAGATTAATAGCATTATCTCCACAGTTAATGCCTAAACTTACCGCTAAATTTAGTATCATTACATTGGCAGGTAAGATACAAAATCAAGCGGTGAATACCTTCATTGAACACTTAATAAAACGCACTTTAGCCGTTAATGCCAGCCATCAATCTCAGCTTGAGTCAGCATAAAATTGATTAATAGCTCTCGATATTGGCTCATAAAAAGACACCGTCTGAATGCTTGCTTTAAAAATATCAATCTATTGCTAAGTTACATTTTTAACGTCACATCTGAAGTGATTTTCGTAGAGCAAGCCAATACATAACCCGCGGCAATTTCTTCAGGCGTTAATGTCATCGTACTACTCGACTCTGTCGTCCCTGAAGTCACCTGGCACTTACATGCACCACATACGCCGCTGCGACAGGCTGCAATAATTGGTAGCCCTTCAGACTCAATACCATCAAGTAATGTTTGCTCAGTAGAAAGCGAAATCGATTTATCTGCTATTTTCAGCATGAATTGACGACTGTCGTCACTGCTTGAATCACTAACAAGCTTGTCTGACTTTATCGCCCCGGTGAAGCTCTCTTGATGGAAGTTTTCCATTTCAAATCCACTAGCTTCAACCAATGACTTAACCGCTACCATATAAGGTTCAGGGCCGCAAACAAACACTGTACGCGCCATAAAATCAGGAACAAATTTAACGAGTTTATCGATATCTAAACGCCCTAACATACGACTATCATTCGCCGTATGGTTAACGCCGTCAACAAGTTCAGGAGCTGCTTCAAGTAAGTAATGTAAACTGAATTTGGCACTACGGTGCGCCATCGAACTCAAACCATCAGCAAAAATAATATCGTCATTACTGCGTGCACTGTGCACAAAGGCAATATCACTGCCCACTCTGGCATCTAACAACCAGCGAGACATAGAGTACATTGGTGTGATACCACTGCCAGCACTTAAAAATAAGTACTTTGTAGCAGGAATATCCACTAAATTAAACGCCCCATCTGGCCCCATTATTGTGACCACATCTCCCTCGTTGACGTTATCAGCAACAAAGTTTGACACCTTGCCACCCGCAATTCGCTTGACCGTCACTACGATTGAGTAAGGACGAGAAGGTGAAGATGACATGGTGTAACTGCGATAAACTATTTCACCATCAATCTCGAGCTTAAAGGTAATAAACTGACCAGGCTTATAGTTAAACTTAACCGGTGTTAAGCCTTGAAACCGAAAACTAACTACATCATGAGTTTCGTTCCACTTCTCAACACAGCGAAGCTTAATATCGCCACGCTGCCAATCATCTGCACTTAGTAGTGAAGCATCATCATTTACTGTCGCTGTTTTAGCTTGAGTAGCGTTAACTTGAGCAGCGTTAACTTCGGACTCAACTTCAGATTTAATCTCTACAGTCTTCTTAGCTGTGTTTGCCAACGCACTCGACATTGAAAAACCAGCGGCTGGCTTCTTCTCTGCTTTGTCGTCATCTTTAGTTGACTGCACTGCTGACAACGCAGCTGAAAATGAAAATCCTGATGAGCTCATAAGGCACCTGTTACTGGGTAAATGATGGAAGGAGAAATGGAAAAATAACAGTCATAAAAATGGTGATATAAGCCGAGTACTTATATCACCATTAACAGCGTATTAAGCCGCTTTGATCATCGCTTTAAGATCAGATTCAACATCAGTGGTGTTACGTAAACCGAATTGGTCTTCTAACACTTTTGCCAAGTTTTCAGTTAAGAAAGCAGGCGGAGTCGGACCTGTGCGGATGTTTTTAACACCAAGCGACAATAAGGTTAATAGCACCACAATCGCTTTTTGCTCAAACCAAGATAAAACAAGGCTTAACGGTAGCTCATTGATGTCACACTCAAAGATATCTTTCAGTGCTAATGCTAATTGAATCGCAGAATATGCATCATTACATTGGCCCACATCTAACAAACGTGGAATACCATTAATGTCACCAAATTCAAGTTTGTTGAATTTGTATTTACCACAACCTAAGGTCAAGATAATGGTGTCATCTGGTACTGATTTAGCTAAGTCAGTAAAGTAGCTACGTTCAGACTTATCGCCATCACAACCACCAATTAAGAAGAAGTGTTTAATAGAACCATTCTTCACATTCTCAACCACAGTAGGCGCAGCTTCCATTAACGCATTACGTGCAAAACCAATGGTGATTTTGTGCGGGATTTCATCGTAAGTGAAACCTTCAAGTTCAAGGGCTTTATCAATCACTTCACTGAAATCTTCGCCTTCTACGTGAGTCACACCAGGCCAGCCAACAATGCTGCGAGTGAAGATACGATCTGAGTATTCACCCACATTTGGATCAATAATACAGTTAGACGTCATCACAACTGCACCAGGGAAAGTACCAAATTCACGTTGCTGGTTCTGCCACGCACTACCGTAGTTACCCACTAAGTGAGGGTATTTTTTAAATTCTGGATACGCTAAGGCTGGTAGCATTTCGCCGTGAGTGAACACGTTAATGCCCTTACCTTCAGTTTGCTGCAAGATAAGCTCAAGATCTTTCATGTCATGACCTGACACTAAAATCGCTTTACCTTTAACTGACTTAGTATTGACTTCAGTCGGCTCTGGGTGACCAAATGCACTGGTTTCACCTTCATCTAACATCGCCATCACGCGATAGTTTAATTGGCCAATCTCCATTGCTGTGCCAAATAGCTTGTCACCATCAACTGAATCTTCACCAAGGAAAGACATGATTTGGTGGAACTCACCGGCAACATCAGCATCGGTTTGCTCTAAAACGCGTGCATGCTCCATGTATGCAGCAGCGCCTTTAAGGCCGTATAAACAAAGTAAACGTAGGCCTAGAATATCTTCATGCACATCACCACGATTAGGTAAGGCTAATGGTGCTTGCTCTAGCATCTCAGGTTTTGTAGCAGCAAGATTTAATGAACCTTGTGCAATAACAACTTCAGGCTCTACGCCTTTTTCAGCACACGCTTGCTCGTAAGCCGCTTTTAATTCGTTACGGTAATCTTGCGCCTGATAGGCATAATCCATTAAACGTTCGTCATCGAAGTTAACGTTAGTCAGTGTGGCAAAGAATGCCTTAGGAACAAAGGTGTCAATTTCAGCATTAATAATGTTGAACTCACGCGCTTTAACTGCGTATGCAGAGACGCCTTGCAGCATATAGATAAGGAGATCTTGTAGATCTGAAGTCGATGCTAGCTTGCCACACATGCCTTGTGAATAACTACAACCGTTTCCTGCTGGTGTTCTTACTGTTTGCTCACACTGAATACAAAACATTGCCTTTCTCCTGATGATAAACCAAATCATGCATATTATTTACATGTTTAAGGTCAGTTTACGCTCATCGTCAAAAAGCTAAACTACTTTTTACATAATTTAAGTGGTTTTATGATCTAGATCAGTTTCAGTACTCGCTAATATAAAGCTAACTCTTATCATGAGTTGGAAGCTAATTCGTTTAGTTATTAAGCCAATATATGATGGAAACCATATTAAAAACTATAGTGAACAACTAAAGTGAAAACTAAAGTGAAAACTAAAGTGAAAACTATAGTTAACAACTATGATTCATCAACAAAAAAGCCAGTATCCTTAATGGTTAAGGAAACTGGCTACTATGACTAGTTAAGTGAATTAAAGAGTGCTTACTAAGGCGTGCTGATCTTTAGCACTACGATTAGTTTGCTAACAACACACTAAATCTTCGCTGTAAGTTCTCAGGATCTTGCTTACCAAACCTTAATAATAAATCTTCTTTACCATCAAGGTTAATATCGACCGCAGATAACATTGAGCCTTCGACCGGTATAGTCATTTGCCACTCTTCAGCCCTTTTAATAAACGGATTATTGCCAGCCTGACCATAATAAATATCCAGTGCATCGTTATCATCAGAAAGCAGTAACTCTTTAAAACCGTCACCATTAATGTCAGCTAACGCCACTACGGGTTCACCACTTTGACCTGAAGTTAAACTGAAATTTAACTCTACTTCTTTAATCACATTGGCTTTGGCGCCGAAACGACTCGACTCGTTCATTTTAAAAACATGCACGTCTTGATCAATACTGCCTGAAAGTAGCGCACTGATAATTTGAGAAATGCTGATATCAAACCCAGCCACAATCACTTCATCAATATTGTCGTTATCAATATCATCAAAGCGTAATCCAGTCAGGGTACCTTCAGCCTTAATAATCGTATCTGCCTCACGAGGGAAAGAAATACTGTCATCGCCTTTTACGCCAAGGTAAATTTCATAGTCATTGCTGCGATCAAATACCCCTGAACTTTTGGTATAGCGTACAACTAAGTCCGTTACACCATCACCGTTAACATCGCCAATGCGCTCTACTTTTCGGTATAGCAAATCACTTTGATCTAAATTCTTACCATAAGCATCACGCTTATTCCACCAATCAACACCACTGATTGGCTGACTAACGGATATGAACTCAGCGATAGCTGAAAACTGGCCATCGTTTTGTTGATAGTAAACTTCTAACGACCCTTCACCTACCTTAATAATATCGTCACGACCATCAAAGTTCATATCACTGTGATATAGCTTGGAATGGCTATACTCAGCACCATTATTTTTCAGTTCAACCACAGGTAATAAAGGTAATGATTGCTGAATAAATGTCCCATCAGCAGCGCCTAATAGCACTTGAGTATCTCTAAAGTCACTCATCATGATATCGGCGATATCGTCGTTATTGATATCTTTAACAAACTCCCCACGGGAAATAAAATCAGCACGGCTTGTCACCGCAATGGAGTTTATATCAGCCACTTTAATCAGTGCACTAGAGGGGACTTTTGAAGCAGAGGTAGATAAAGGATCGTCTATATCAGTCAAGTTCAATTCGTCTTGCTGCAAAGTATTGTTTGCTGTTGCTGGATACTCTTCAAAGCGCAGCAAAGAGTCTGCGGTAACAAAGTACAATTGTTGCATTTTTTCAGCATCTTGATCTGAAGCTTCAGTTGATAATAACTTAGACGTATTCTGTTCAAGCTCATTGACATCAAAACTATAAATGTCTTTGGTCAATAACACTTTATCAAGCATCACCAATTCATTTTGCTGAAAACCATAAATAGCCAACCAGCGGTCGTGGTTATCATCGACCCCTAAGGCAATTAATTCATTACCTGGGTTTTCCAATATATTGGCGCTGACAACAGCTTGAGTCAGTTCAAAATCGGCATCAATATGAAAAGTCGTAAATTGCGGTTTAAAGGGTATTTCATCAGAAAATGCGGTGTTACTAACGACACTGCCACTCACAACTAACAGTAAACCCGTGCAGCATTGCAGTAATTGATTCAAACTCACTCGATTAAAAACATTCATCCTGAAAGCCTATCCTTAACAATTAGCGATTAATATTATTGTTTGCTTAATTATTAAGATAGCGAAGATTGATGAAAGTTCACACGATATAATTGTTACGATTTAAGTATGAAGGATATCGAGGGGTAGATTAGCATCACAATACAAGCGTATCTCATTGACTAGCATTGTTGATTTACTCAGTCATTAGCAAGCTATCGTAGGCTAATCTCACTGACTCTCCACCATACTTTCGCTCCAACCGCCTGACAATGAAATGCCCTCTTGCCATGTCTTGAAAATGATCGATAAATAAGGTGTTGATGATCGCGCCACCCGCAGCGCCAATCGCGGGCACAGCTTGAGCTGCCATCTTTTGAGTGACTTGTACGCCAAAACGCTCAGCGATAACGGTGACAAATTTAACCATCATGGGGCCAGCTTCTTTACTGAAGCCTTTAGCCGCAATATATTCAGCGGTTTCGGCAATCGAGTTTGCTAATACTGTGCGCACGGCAAAGTATCCTTTCTCAGCTTGATCGTCATCAGTTGACTCCCCGCCTAAAGCAAACACTTCTAAACACGCCATCTTAGTCTCAATATCATTAAGTTGCTCGCCTTCGCTACGAGCAACATCTGCGATAGACCGCAACATGATAGTAGTAGAAATAGGTAGCTCAATGGCTAAAGCAGATAAGCCAAAAAATCCGCCCACTCCGCCACTGACAGCAACACCCAGTTTATGCCAGCGATCAGAAGACTGCTCACCGGGCGCTTCTTTCATAGTAAATAGTGCGGCATCAGATGCTTTAGTCAGCGCCATTTGAGTCACTTTGCCAATTCCACCACTGACACTTTTAGGCAGTAATGAAAAACCTTTCTCAATTGGCGTACCGATAAAGTCTGTGATTTTTGCAGCAAGCCCTGGGTTTTCAAGCAATTGCTTAGCTTGGGTCAGTTGCAATATATCAGCTTCAGATAGACTCAAATTAACTCCCTACAAACTCAAGTGTAGCCTCTTAGCTAATGGTAACCTTTTCAATCACGATAGCCTCTTTCGGCACATCATCATGACCTGCTATCGTCACCGTTTTAACTTTTTCAATTTCTTTAACGACTTCAATGCCAGCAACCACTTTACCAAATACTGCATAACCCCAACCATTGTTGGTAGTCGCGGTATGATCTAAAAAGGTATTATCACCGACGTTAATAAAAAACTGCCCAGTGGCCGAATGCGGCGCATCTGTTCGTGCCATCGCGATTGTACCCAGTACATTACTCAAGCCACGATTAGCTTCATTAACAATCGGATCCCGCGTCGGCTTTTCTTTCATTTTGGCAGTAAAGCCACCACCTTGGATCATAAACCCTTTAATCACACGATGAAAAATCGTGTGCTCATAAAAGCCCTCTTCGCAATACTGCAAAAAGTTCTTTGAACTGACTGGTGCTTTTTCCATATCGAGTTCAATGCAAATATCGCCAACATTAGTGCTAAAGGTAATCATATTTTTTATCTATATCCAAAGTAATCGCAGAAAAGGTTAATCCTGCTTATAGCCAATATTATAACGTTATTTGTCTAGCCAAGGCATGCTTGGCTCAGCAACAACTATTGTTTTTGATTAAACAAATCCATTGCTGTGCGAGTCATCGCTCTCACACCCGTTTTAATCGTTAATGGATAATCTGGGGCAAACAAGCTTGAGTGTAATGACGGCAAGCCCTCACCAGAATCAAGACTTGCCTGATAAGCCCCAGGTTCAACAGCTCCTAGCCAAAATAACGTAATTGGCACATTTTGATCTGTACGGCCATACAAGCCAAAGTCTTCACCCGCCATCACTGGTGGTGCAATCACCACATTTTGTTTACCTAACTCAGTTTCGATACTGGCTTGCACTTTGGCAGCAAGCTGCGGCTCATTATAAGTTGAGGGAATGGTTTCATCGTCATGCACATAAACCTCTGGCATTAACTCGTCAGGTAAACCTGCGCTTATCGCAATGCCTTTAGTAATACGTTTAATGGCTGCAATTTGTTGTTCACGCACTTCAGGATTATAAGAACGTAACGTTAACTGCAGCTTTACTTGATTGGAAATAATATTGTGCTTTGAGCCGCCATGAATGGAGCCCACAGTGACAACATTAGGCTCAAGCGGAGATACCTCGCGACTTGGAATCGTTTGCAGTGCTAACACCGTTCTTGCTGCCAACACCACGGGGTCGATGGTTAAATGTGGGTAAGCACCATGGCCACTCTTGCCCTTAATAGTAATATCCACCGAATCAACATTTGCTAAAGCGTAGCCACTCACCACACCCACTTTACCCGCTGGAATACCTGCACTGACATGCAAGCCAATGACATTGTCAGGGGTTGGAAATTGACTAAACAAACCTTGCTTTAACATGGCTTTCGCACCACCGCCGACTTCTTCTGCAGGTTGTGCCACCATCATCAAGGTGCCTTTCCAATCTGCTTTATGCTTCATCAACTGCTCAGCGGTACCAATAAAACTGGTCATATGAATATCATGACCACAGCCATGCATAATGCCAACGGTATTGTTGTGCTCATCTAGTGTTGTCACTTTTGAAGCATAGGATTTACCCGTTTGCTCAATAATCGGTAAACCATCTATATCAGCTCTTATCATCAGCACTGGGCCCGTGCCATTTTTATAAATGCCAACGACACCGTAACCACCAAAATTATCAGTCACATCAAAGCCAAGTTGGCTTAACTCTTTTGCCATCCGAGCGCTGGTATTTTTTTCTTGATAAGACAGCTCGGGATATTGGTGCAAATGAGTATAAAGCTGTTCAAGTTTCGGCATAGATTTCATTACCGATGCATCAAAGTTTTCAGCTTGAGCTGAGACACTAACAAGCGAGCTCGAACCAATCATAGTCGCCACGGCAAGTGAAATGGATAACGCTTTCGGTATTACAGCAAAACCTGCTGATAATTTCATGATATCTTCCTTGTTTACTGGGGCGTGTTGTTCTTTTTGTGGTCAAGGTATTGCTTAAAAAACAATATGCCGTCAAAGAGTAAGCACTTAAGTAATTATATTTATTAAGGTGTGTTATTAACCTAGCATAGTGGCTGGCAATTTTATAATGTGTGCTAAAACATGCACTCACTCAAAAAGGAAAACATTGGTGAAAATGGAAACTGGTCGGTTGGTTCGCTGGAATAGTAATAAAGGGTTTGGATTTATTGAACCAGACGAAGGTGACAGAGACGTTTTTATTCATATTTCAACCCTAAAGCATATGGCAAGAAAGCCACATGTTGGCGACAGAATTGAATATGTAATAGAGCAACTTGCTGATGGAAAAATAAAAGCTGTTCAGGCACAAATTGAAGGCGTTGCTGTTCGCACTCAATCTAACAAAGACAAGCAACAGACGAATCAATCACATCAGGGCCAAAAATCAATCAAGAAAAAAGGTCCAATTAAGATGCAAAAAGCCACCACGGCTTCAGGCACCATGAGTCGGATCATTATTATTTTGATTGTGCTCGCAATCGGTCGATTTGCTTATCAAGCTTACTATGACATCACTAATGCATCTGAAGCAGGTGCATCAGGAGCAGATACAAAAGTCCAAGAGCCAAGGAAATAAAGTGACAATAATCATCGAAACTGAACGCCTAATCATTCGTGAATTTAATCTTGGCGATACAAAGGCTGTACTTGAGTTTAATTCAGAAGAAGTCAACCGCTACACTGGCGATGCAGGCATGTGTAATAACATCGAAGATGCGAAAAACATTATTCAGGACATCTGGTTAGCAGAATATCAGAAATATGGTTTTGCTCGTTGGGCTGTGGAGCTAAAAGCCACTAACCAAGTGATTGGTTTTTGCGGTTTCAAAAATGACTCCAGGATAAATGCTGTCGATATCGGCTATCGCTTACACCCAGATTTTTGGGGTAAGGGCTATGCCACAGAAGCTAACCTTGCCTGTATTGAGTATGCTAAGAAGCATATGGATTTAGATATTATTTACGGCGAAGTTGTTAACCTTAATCTTGGCTCAGTGAATATCATTGAAAAATTGGGCATGAGCTTTATCCGAGAATACCAAGAGGATGATTTTACTCTTTTACGCTATGCGCTTTCTCTAAAAGGTAATCCATTACCAACTGAGTAATGTTAAAAACAAAAAGAGCTCAGACATGGTTAAGTCGAGCTCTTATGGATACGTGATTAAGCATGACTGCTATTTAGTCTCGCTAAAAGTACGCAGCCCAACCAATGAGAAAACCTTGTGAAGCGGTATCGTAAGCAAAATTATCTTCATTATCGTAATCAACCCAGGTGGATTTATAGCCCATATTTAAATCAGACCAAGTGTTTATCTGGTATCTGACGCCCGTCATAATCGACGAAGTGAAGTCAGTATCAGTACCTAAACCTGCATCTGCGCTAACATAAAAAAGCCAATCCTCATTAATTGGATTCATCCATCGAATACCAATTACATAATCAACCCAGTCATCTTCTAAGTTAATCTCACTGAAAATGGCATTATTGTCTTTGCGGTATAACTGCATATCAATGTCGTTATCCCACCAACGCAGTCCAAATGTATAATCCAGTGTGCTATCGCCATATTCATAGCGTTTAAAGCCCTTAGCTTCTAATACGCCTTGGCGAATATCAATATCGCCTTTTAGCACCAAATTGTTAGTGTTATCTATTATGTTATTGGTTTCACCATTGAGCTTCATGAAACTATAATCAATGTAATAGCCCCACTGATTCTGATGAATTCCTTCAAAATGCACCATAGCAGTCATTTCAAGGGTATCCATAATAAATTGCGGATCAACATCGACCTCAAGATTCTGATCGTTGACAGTGGTGTCGCCACGTATATTCAGCGCTAACCCGTAAATCTCTACGCTGTGCTTCCATGATGCTTCTGTTGTCGAGAAACCGTCATCAGCAAACACGCTTATTGACGTAAACCCTATCGCTGTAGACAACAAAGTACTGCAAACAATTAGCCACTTTCTAAGCTTCATAAAACCTTCCTTGTTAACATGTAGACCTATATAACCCAACCGAAATGGCTATATAGGCCCTTTAAAGCAGACATTGAAAGAGAGTAAAAGCCTTTAATTCCCAACGCCACCACTATTAACTGAACCAATATCAGCTGTCATTGGCGGCCACTTTTTAAACGTCTCTAAATGCTTTTGTACAGCAGCTTGCGCTGGGCCAAATGCCCACATTTTTTGTCCCATCCATTTGAGGTACATGCCAGATTCTTCAGCGGCACGTTCATAAGGATCACGTCGAAGGTTAAATAATAGCGGCGCATTCAACTCTTCTTTGGCTCCTGACCATCCATTATTCTGTACCACAAAATGCGCCTTCCAATCACCAACTCTTACAGCCTGTAAGCGATCACGTTCGTAATAAAAAATCTCTTTACGCTGCGAAGGCTCATCTTTAGTCAGCATACCCAGCTGGTTGTAACCATCTAAATGGGCTTTAAAGCCTTTATAACCCGTCAACATTTTCTGCTTCAGATCATTAGGACCACCAGCTGCTGCAACCAAGGTAGGTAAAAAGTCCATACCATCAAACATGCCATTTTTAACTTGGCCCGCTTTAATTTTGTCAGGCCAACTAATTAACATTGGCGCTCTTACTCCGCCTTCCCAAGTGGTGCCCTTCTCACCATGAAATGGTGTCATACCGCCATCTGGCCAAGTCATTATTTCAGGGCCATTATCAGCCGTGAATACAATGATGGTGTTATCAGCAATGCCCAGTTCTTCCATTTTGGCTAGCATTTCACCCACATGGTCATCTAAATCTTTCATGACAACTTCTTGTAACCCCCAGCCATTTTGGCCAAGCATTTTTTCGTACTTAGGCGATAAATGAGTCCAAACATGACCTCGAGATGGGCAATACCAAGTAAAAAAAGGCTTATCGGCTTTGACTGCTCTTTCAATAAAATCGATGGTGTGTTTGTTTACTTCATCATCAAGTGTTCGCATACGTTCAATCGATAACGGTCCATCATCTTTAATAGACTGCTTACCTTTACCTGTTGATTTAGCATGGATTACATTACGAGGAGCAAATGATTGAAATGCTGGATCGGTAGGCCAATCAGGGTCTTCGGTGTATTCCATTGCATTCAAGTGATACAACCAGCCCCAATACTCATCAAAGCCATGCATTGTAGGTAAAAACTCATCGCGATCACCTAAATGGTTTTTACCAAACTGGCCTGTCATGTAGCCCATTGATTTTAATATCTCTGGCAGAGTAGGAGTATTTTTATTCAGCCCTACTGGTCCGCCTGGTAAGCCCACTGTATGCATTCCCGTTCTCACCGGAAGTTGCCCTGTCATAAAAGCAGATCGCCCTGCTGTACATGAAGGCTGAGCATAATAGTCAGTCATCAAAATGCCTTTTTCAGCAATACTGTCGATATTAGGTGTATCACTACTCATCACGCCATTGTGATAGGCACTTAAGTTTGAGATACCAATATCATCAGTAAAAATAACAAATATATTTGGCTTATCCGTTGCCGCAAATACACTGCTACTGACCAAAGTGAATAGCGTTAATACTCCCCATGAAACAATACTTTTCATACAGTCACCTTTTAGTTTAAACATCAATTTGATTATTAATTAACACATTAAAAGCTATGATTTATAAGCAAATAGCTCACTAGACTTGCGATAGAACTTAAACGTCTTCTAATACTGTTTTTCTGATCATTTGAATGCCCACTACACCAAAGCCAATTTCCAACAGCAGATACACAACCAACAACCAATGTGGCATACCATCAATGAATAAGCTCAAACTGCGACCTGCAGCTAAACCAAGCATAAACACGACCAAACTGTATAAAGCTGCAAGCCTGATGGATGCCTTTAAAGCACCTGCCACCCAAAAGAGCACCAAGGCTAAATAAAGCCCCATTACAGCGCGAAAAATATGAGTCACATTAATGGGTTCTGCGTTGATATCGAATAAAAATGAAAGTGAATTAGCTGGAGAAAAACCATAAGATAATGCGATAGGAAGGAGCCCTACAGCCGCCAGAAGTAAAAATATTTGTTGTGCTTTCATGCTTCATTAACTCCATGTTGTTCTGTGAGTCTAAGTTTGATTCCATTCAACTGATAACGTACTTAATTTGTCGCGTTTGGTATTGGCTAAAACAATGATGCTCTTGTTTTTACAGGGTGTTAGTGGTTTCAGGCTATGTAGATTCAGTCTAGGCAAGATTCAACATTAATCAAATTCAACTTAGCTATTATTAAAAGTCTATTATTTTCAATAAGTCGCTATTCTTCAGCAAGAACGGTATCAGGAACAACTGCCTGAAATAGATAACCCACTTAACCTGCGACAAACACCACTATGCTCAGCTTCTTGTAGGCATTAATTGTTATCTGGAGGCGTGGCTTTACCTTAAGTGGCAAAGTATCAACCGCAAAAATGTAACCACCTTTAACTAACTTTGTGAAAATTATGATAATTCGAGCTAGCAGTCTGATGATAAAACACATATATTTGAAAGTGTTTCAGGTCTTATTTTAGGGATAAATTATGATGCACAATTGGCGCTGGGTTCTCTCTGTTGTTTTACTCATTTCACTCCACTGTGCCCCCTTTAACGCTGTTGCCGCTGATGACATTAATCTCAAAAAAGTCGCAGAGGCAGAAAAACGCAGTGAAGCCATTGCCGAAGCACAAGGCGGGTTGATACTTGCCCGAGATGGTGAAACGCCACTATCAACATTAATCGCCATAAGCCAAGCGGTTGAGCAAGATGATTGGGAAACAGCGGCTGAATTTGTCGACTTACGTTATTTACCTAACGGCATTAATCCAGAAGACGGCCCTGAATTACTGCGAAAGCTATCCATTTTATGGAACAAGCAAAATATCATCGACTTGTCGCAAATCAGCGATCAAGCAACAGGACACTTAAACGATAAGCTCCCAAGTTACCGAGATTTACTGGGCGTACTTGAAACCAATACCGGCCCAATTCCTGTTTATATGCAGCATGTCCCAGATGGAAAAGGCGGTAAAGTTTGGAAAATATCTAACGCTACCGTCGCCAAAATCCCTGAACTCTGGGACGAATACGGTTACAGTCCTCAAATAGAAACCCTCGCAAACTTCTTACCTGAATTTAAAGCCTTTCACATGGAAAACTGGCAATTACTCATATTCAGTTTAAGCATATTTTTTGGTTGGATAGGCACTGGGCTAATTAGTATCGCGGCCAAAAGTCTAGCCAAACACTTCGAGCCTCGTATTGCAGGGTTAAGCCGATTTTGTGGCCGCAGTCTGCGTTGGTTCTTATACTTATCATTACTGCAATATGTCGCTTTAGCACTTGGATTATCTGTGCGTGCAAGAGTCTGGTTTGATAACAGCACGTTACTCTACCTTGCCAATACCATTTTGATTTTGGGTTTAGTTGAGCTTTATTCTGCTTACAAGTCTAAGCAACTTCATGATCAAGATAAAAGTTACAGTGTGGCTTTATTAAGACCTATGGTAGCCATTCTTAAAATGGTCATAGTAGTGATTATCGCGCTGATGTGGTTTGAAAGTTCAGGCTACAATATGGCGACAATCCTAACTGGTTTAGGTGTTGGCAGTTTAGCCATTGCATTAGCCGCACAAAAACCATTAGAGAACGTCTTTGGCGCATTAACCCTCTATGCAGCAAGGCCGATTAAACCCGGTGATTTTTGCCGCTTTGGCACAACCTTAGGCGTGGTTGAAGAAATCGGCTTACGCTCAACCCGCATTCGTAAGCTTGACCGCACCGTAGTGCATATCCCTAACTCAGTATTTTCATCCCAAGAATTAGAAAACTTTTCAGTGATCGATCGCCGCCGTTATAAGCATGATTTGCGAATTAGCCTCGATACTTCCAAAGAGCAGTTACAAATGCTGCTGATGGAATTACGTAAATTACTTTTATCGCATCCAAGAGTATTAGAAATCGCCCAGCGAGCACGTTTTTTAGCGATTGAACGTGACGCTTTTGTGGTCAACGTCAATGCTTACATTGATACTGGTGACATCAATGAATATTTTGGTATTGCCGAAGATTTGAATTTTCACTTATTGAACATTATGAAAACACTGGATATCCATATTGCGCCAGTAGGGCAAAATGTGGTGCTCAATAATGCGGTGCCTGCTGATCTCAACGCGCAGCAAAAGGCAGAGCAAACCATTCGCCAGCTTATTGAAGAAGAAGAGCTACCCTTTCCAAATTACAGTGAAGACACCCGCGAAGGATTTAAAGATAGTGTGGCTTATCCGCCAGTCGGTAGCGTGACTAAGCCTAAAGATGTGCTGAAATCTCCTGAAGAATTAGAAGTAGATAACGAGATGGACGCTAAATCTTGATGGTGAAGCAGCCTTGATGGAAAGATAACTCAAAATAAAACTCAAAAAGCCAAGCAGACGCTTGGCTTTTTAGTACGACAGCCCACCATTTAGTTCATTAATGGATGCTCTGGAGGAAGCTGTTTTGAAATCCATAACACCAATTTATGCTTTCTATTAGGGCCATCATCTTTGTCTTCGGCAAGTGCTTGTATCAAGCCATCTTGTACTAGTAAACGATAAATACATTCCACTTTATCTTTTGGCGAAATACCTACACCAAAATCTTTAAAACCTCTTTTTTTCGCATACCCCTCACCAATTTCCATGGCGAGTTTCAGTAACTTGCTATCATTTTTGCCTGGCTTCATATCCAAACTCCAGTCGGTTTCAATACCTTAAAATTACGCTATTTAATTCAAAGTTCAATGCATAACCCCTAAGTCTTGAGAAGTATTTCACTTATTCAGCGGTTAAACATACAATTTGCTCAATATTTATTGAATAGTGTTTATTGAATTGAATCGCATTTATTGAATTGTGTATTGAGTAGTATTTAGCTCATTTCAACGCCAATACTGTTTCAATACCGTTTCAATGCCACATCAATACCGATTATAGAGAGATTATTTTCATCGAATGAATATTGAAACTGACTTTAATTCAAGCGTTAACTCAAGTGTGCTCAACACCATAAAACAACAAACTGGTGCGACAACAATTACTCAAATAGAGCGGATTCAATCGCTTTGGAGTGGTTACGGCGAATTGTTCAGAGCTCACTTGTGTGGTTCAACCTATGGCAGCGTGATTGTTAAACACATCAAGCTACCTATGATGGATCCACAAAATAGCACCACAACACAATCGCACCCTAAAGGATGGAATACAGCCCTTTCTCACCAGCGCAAGATAAAGTCATACCAGGTAGAGTTTCATTGGTATCAAAATTACGCCAACCGATGTAGCCAAGATAATCGGGTGCCTAAATGTTTATTTCTAGAACAAGATGGCGATGACTGCTTATTGATTCTTGAGGACTTAGCCACTGTTGGTTTTAACAACGTCCTCACTCGAGTTGATGATATCGCCATCAAATCTTGCCTTAAATGGCTCGGGAGTTTTCATGGCCAATTTCTATTTCAAAATCCTGATGTTCAGCACCTAGATTCAACTGAAGAAGATAAAAAAGTAACTAACCACTTACATGAAAAGCTCTGGCAGCAAGGGACCTATTGGCATTTAGATACTCGACCAGATGAGTTAGCAGCATTAGCCGACCCGAACTTAAAAGCCGCAGCCAGGCAAATCGATACCCTACTAAAACAAAGCCCTTTTCAAACCTTAGTTCATGGCGATGCTAAGCTGGCTAACTTCTGTTTTAGCCCAAATCACCAACAAGTGGCTGCAGTGGACTTTCAATATGTAGGCAAGGGTTGTGGCATGAAGGATGTGGCGCTGCTACTCAGTAGTGTACTGACATTTACAGAAAGTGAGGCAAAGATCTCTGGGTTACTGGATGATTATTTTAACGCATTGGTCAGCAGTACTTTAGTGCATCAGCCCCAAATATGTACCACCACATTGGTCCAGACTTGGCGACCTCTCTACTCCATCGCTTGGGCTGATTTTCAACGTTTTGTAAAAGGCTGGAGTCCTAATCATGTTAAAATTAATCCCTACACTGAAGCGTTAACGCTCAAAGCACTCAATCAGCTTAAATAACGACCATTCTTTTTATACCGCTCAACAGTGCATCTAGCTGCACGCCTTAACAATCCAATCGAAATAAAGCCTATATTTTATACATTTTCACACTTTAAGTGGTTACATATCTAACCATAAGTTGGTATAAGTAAATGCTAATGAAACGCAATTGCGATTATTTAGCAGTCAAAGCATGATGCAAATAGCTGGGATTTCAACGGAATGTAATAATGAAAAAAGAGATTTTTTTCTTTGGTGAGTGGCAGGTCGACCCCAATAGCAATAGCGTAAACCTAGGCAAAAAAACCAAACAGCTTGAACCCAAAGCAATGGACGTGCTGATCTTGCTATGCGAGCGCAGCGGTGAAGTCTTAAGTAGCGATGATATTGTTAATCACTGCTGGCCAGATAGCGATATTGGCGACAATCCACTGCATAAAATCATCAATCAATTACGCCGCGCCCTTGACGATAAAGCCACTTCGCCCTGTTATATCGAAACCATTCGCAAACGTGGCTATCGTACTATTGCCGATGTTAACTTTCCCATTGGACACGAAACCGTTGCCGATAACCAGCTGTGGAAATCTGGCTCACCCTTTCCAGGCCTGCAAGCCTACTCAGAACACTTTTATGAAGTCTTTTTCGGACGCAGTAAGCAAATAAGCGTCTTACTCGAACGCATCAGCCAGCAAGTCAAATTTGGCCGTGGGTTTTGCCTCTTATTAGGCCCCAGCGGCAGTGGTAAATCATCATTAATTAATGCGGGAATTATTCCCAATCTCACTGTCGGCGCAGGTTACAACGGCGTGCATCTTGCCTCCTATGGCAGTCTCGATTTTGCAGATGTATCTAAATCGCAACTCTTCATTGAACTTGCTGGCGTCATGCTCGATTGGGAAATCAATGATTTGCCAGTATTTGACGGTGACAGTGCCGACTCACTGTCTCATCGACTCATTACTGAGCCCCAAGCTATTGTGAGTCAATGTAAACAAGCGATAAAATCTAACCATAAACGCCACACTCACTTTGCTTTATTTATCGACCGCCTCGAAGTCTTACTATCTTCACCGATATTTTCTCAAGAGCAGCGCATAGCATTCATCAGCATCCTCGAACAATTAGCTAACTCGGGTTGCATTTTAGTACTGAGTGCCTGCCGTAATGAGTTTTACCCATTATTAGTGGCCTACCCCAGTTTAATGACAGGAAAAGGGCGTGGGGCTCATTTTGATTTATCGCCGCCTACTCGCAGTGAATTACTGCAAATGATCCGACTGCCAGCTGTTGCCGCCAATTTAACCTGGACCAGCGATCCTGATACAGCGACCCCCCTAGATGAAATATTATGCGCTGAAGCCGCCAGTAACCCTGATGCACTCCCCATGCTGCAGTACATGCTCCAAGCACTGTATTTAAAACGCAGCAAAGATGATCAGTTACTGTTTAGTGTCTATCAAGAACTTGGCGGGATAGAAGGTGCAATAGGTAAAAATGCCGAAGATGCCATTGCCGAGCTAACTGTGCAGCAAAAAGCCAGCTTGCCTCATGTATTGTCGCTATTGGTCACATTACGTGAAGATGAATCATCAATCACCAGCCGCACCGCTCGCTGGGCACAACTGCACACCAAAGAAGAACGGGCTCTGACCCAGGCGATGATCAATAGTCGTTTATTTGTTTCCAGCCTACAAAATGGCGAACCCTGCTTTAGCATTGCGCACGAAGCCTTATTAAGGCGCTGGCCAAGAGCCACATCATGGATTGCCGAACATAATCAAAGTATTCGTATTAAAAGCCGATTACAGCACCTTTCTAGCCGTTGGCTGCAAGAAAATAAACATCATGCATACTTACTTGCCGACGGTAAACCACTGAAAGAAGCGCAAGCACTTAAAGCTAATCCGTTATTTGATTTAGAGCCACAAGAAATCGAACTGATTAATGCCTCTAGTAAACATGAACGGATCAAGCGCTGGCAAAAAACCTTCACCGTCTCATTGCTGTTTTTGCTCACTATCACCTCGATTTTAGCCAGTATTAAAAGTTTCGAAGCTGAGAAGATGGCACTACAAAAAAGACAAGCAGCTGAAAACCTACTTGGCTTTATGGTGGGAGATTTTGCCGACAAAATGCGTGGCATTGGCAGAATGGATTTACTCGATGGTATTAATAAAAAAGCGCTGGAATACTATAGCGAAGCATCAACCCTTAAAGACACCAGCTTAAGCTTTGAGTCTCGCTTTCAACAAGGGCAAACACTAGAGGCGATGGGAGAAGTGGCTTATTCACGGGGTAAAATAACCGAAGCCAAAGAAGCATTGTTAGCCGCTAAAGAAAAGCTCAGCGCATTGTTAATTGAGCAACCTGAACATTTTGAGTTGCTTAAAACCCTAGGGGCTAATGCGTTTTGGTTAGGGCAATTGGATTATGACCAAAGTGACTGGACAGCCTCAAAAGTCTGGTTTGAACAATACCTAAATTACAGTAAAAAAATGTATGACCTAGCGCCAGAAAATACAGAAGCGCTGATGGAACTGTCATACGCATATAACTCCTTAGGCTCTATTTCGATAAAACAACAACGCTTTCATGAAGCCACCAATGACTTCACTGAATCATTAAAACTAAAAGAAATGGCCTGGATTGGAGATGAAAATAATAGCCAACTTATCGCTGATATAGCCGACACTCGTTCATGGCTTGCAACTGCAACAGTGTCTCAAGGTGACATCAATACTGGAATCAAGCTTCATGAACAACTGCAACAGGACTTAGTTAATTCGAATATAAACCTAAGCCCTTACTCCCTTAGCCGACTATTTGGTAGTTACCATATTCACTCTAATTTGCTCCGCTATCAAAGAAAATACAACAAAGCTTTTGAAGTGGCTATGTCAGGACTAAACACTATCGACAAAACCTTAATTCAGGATCCGAAAAATGAACAATGGCAAAAAGACAGGTTCGATGCATTGTTACGATTACTAGAAGTCGTTAACAAAACAAACCTGCATCGTATGGAGTATGACGTTGAGGCCCTAGCAAATTTATTGAGCGAAAATAAGCAGCTGATTAACTCTTCAAAAAATCAGTTAATTTGGGCTAATTATCATTTGGCATCTGCACGTTATTTTTTCAATCATAATCAATATCAACAAAGCGCTGAATACGCCGCTATTGCCGTGGATTTATTTTCTGATATTTCCAGTCGGCACCCTGATAATATCAGTTACAAAGCTTTACTCTCTTCAAGTCAGCTATTAAGCCAGCAGACACTCACCCTAGTTAACTCTAAGTTCAATGACACCTCAATCTGTAATGAAGTCAAAACAAGATTAGCACTACTCTTTCAAAAGAATAAACACCCATTAATCACAAGTCCGTACTTTAAAGCACTGCAATGCTTAGGCGAACCTCTACCAGAAAATCAACTTAGCACTATCACACAACTTGTTTTACCTACCCACAATATAATGATTAATTAAAAGGAATTATCATGCTAAATATCACTGGCAAAGCCACTTTTATCACTGTTACCGTTACCATCGATAAAAATGAAGTCCCCACTTTTTCATACAGTAATGACACGGGTTCTGTCGAAGTTTCTGGTGAAAGTACCATTACTTACTTACTAGATGACTTAACAGACAAAGGATTGAAATTTGTAGGCGCCGCTTTCGAAACCCCTTTTGACGGTGTTATTGATGCTGTAACCACCAGCAGCGATGGTAAAATTATCCAGTTAATGGACCTCGATAAAGTTATTGGCACCACTAAATTTCAATTTGTATTAACAAACACCGATAACTCACTCTTATTACTCAGTGAGGATCCTCAAGTGATTAATAGAGGAGAAGGTTCAAGTAAAGCTTGCTAACTACCACTCAAACACAATAAATAACAATCACTTAAAAAGGAAGGTTGGCGAAAGGTTATCGCCAACAGAGTTCGATAGAGTATTAACTAGAAAACGCAGCTAATGCGATGAAATTAACACACTAGTAAGGATACTCGTTATGTTAGAACTCACTTCCACTGCAGAGAAACAGCTAAGCCAGATTTCTCAAGTGAAAATGGATATGTTCATTGGTGACACGCTTAGTGGTAATTATCATTACAAGTTTGGCGCTAATGAACAGCCTCCGAGTGCTAACCCATTAAAAATTGAACCCCAGTTCCTATCTAATAATTTAGCTCAACATACGACGGCTAATGCTGCAGATCTAGCCGCAAATAAAACACGCACTGATTCAAATGAATATAATCATTTTGATAAAACGTTGGAAACTAGGTTCAATCCTCCTCATAGCACAACCATGCTTGGTGGTAATGCGCTCAGCTCATTATCGACTTTAGTTGATTACATGATGGAAGCGATGATTGTGGTTGATGAGTTTGGCAATATCCAAATGGCTAACCGTCACGCAGTGGCGTTATTGCTCGATTGCAATAAAAGTTCTACAAACTCTTTAATAGGTCAACGCTGGCAGTCTTATTTGACCGAGCCTCAAAAGTCTCATTATCAACAGATGATTCTCGAATCAACATTTGAGCCAAGACCACTAAACCATCTACCTAATGAAACCACGCTTAACATGTCCAATGGCCAAACCATTGATGTTGAAATGTCTGTAACCCATTTTCCTATGTCAGAACCTTTATTTGGCATCATCATAAGAGATTTAAGTAAGTATCGCGCAGAGTATCAACAGCTTTATAAGTGGGCATCAACGGATTGCTTAACTAATTTATCTAATCGCCGTGTGTTTGATGCCGACTTAAAACACCACTGGAAAACCTGTATTGAACAGGGCGACCCAATTAGCGTATTGATTATTGATATCGACCATTTTAAAAGTTTTAATGATAACCATGGGCATGTGATGGGTGATCGCTGCTTGCAAAAAATTGCCGCTGCGATTCAAGCGTCTTTACCCAATGAAAATTGCACTGCCGCCAGATATGGCGGAGAAGAATTTGCCTTAGTGATGCCAAATTGCGATACCTCAGAAGTACAAGCCACGGCTCAACTTATTCAGCAAAATATTAATGCTTTGACTTATATGGATATAGGCCTAGATATTTCGGTTTCTGTCAGTGTGAGTCAGGGGCATGCCAGTGAGGTCAATGGCCAGTTCAGAACGGCCAACGCCCTACTTTGCGCCGCCGATACAGCACTATATCGTGCGAAAGCAGATGGTAGAAACCGTATAAATGCTTGCTGTTAGTCTGCAATTGCGAGTTAACAAAAAGCTGGCTTGGTTTTGAATCAAGCTAGCTTTATTGATCAGCTTGAATCACAAGTTAATCACCTGTTGGTATTTACCGCTATTATCTAAGCCACACATCTCATCATAAGCCGTTTGATATTCAAGGTGAGCGATAGCGTAATCATGACTTTTCAGTAAGGCTTTAGCTTCAACGATTGAATGAACACACTCGCCTGCCACTTCGCCATTTAATCCGGCGAAGTTATTATTCGCATCAGTAAGGCCCACCAAATAATGCGTGGCATCAGCAACACCAATGATCGTTGCAATACTTCCCGATTGATTCATATTATCCATCATTTGGCACCTGTTTAATTGGTTATAAAGTGCACTACGCAAATAGTGAAATATTGGTTCATTAATCTTCAAAGATAATGGAATAAAGACCAGTATCATTAATGTGTTCAATTCATGTTCATCACTGCGTAATGCTGATATAACTAATGACTTAAGCGGTAAACCTATGCTGTCTCTTTATGGTTTCAATTGAGTCAATGCCCCCGATAACAAGGAATAATTCATGGATTGGTATATAAAAGTTCTTAAAAATTACATTAACTTTAAAGACAGAGCCCGTCGTAAAGAATATTGGTTTTTTGTTTTATTCAATTTAATTGCGGGCATTGTATTGGGCTTAATTGACAATATGACTGGCACACTAAGCCCTGAGACCGGATACGGCTTGCTCAGCGGTATCTATTCTTTATTAGTTTTCTTACCAGGGCTTGGCGTTACTGTACGTCGATTACATGACACAGGCAGAACCGGTTGGTGGATATTAATTGGATTAATCCCGCTTATTGGTGCTTTGGTTCTACTGTATTTCCTCGTATCCGATAGCGAGCAAGAAACTAATCAGTACGGCCCAAACCCGAAGGGCTTTGAGTATGAGTGTTAACTTATCCTCAATAGCAGTGATTGGTCACAAACCATTCACTGCCGCTTTATAAAATCTCATTATGGCTACTCAGATTACTTTGGGATTGGGATTACTGTTGAATAATAGCGCAGTCAGTTACCGCTCGATTAAACTGTGATCCACTTCTCTTGAGTCAATGAAATAGATCCCGCATGCTAATCGCCCTTTTTGATTAATCACTTAGCTAATACCAAGCAAGATTATTCAATAAGATCCGTTCGGATGAAGGTAGCAGGAGAGTGGGGAGTAACCCCACACCGACGAGGCAAGTTTATTCATGCAATGACATTTTGTGTAAACATTAAGTCATTTCAAGCAAATGAATAAAGCACTCTTTCAGGTGCCACATAGTGGTGAGGACTGTTACTGGACGAGCCTCTGGAGAGACTGTAAGCAAACGTGGTTCGTTAGCGATTGTTATTACAGCGCCGAAGGCGAAAGTGAGGCTGACTTGTCAGTCACGCGAAACGCTCAGGCAAAAGGACAGAGGAGAGGATGACTGTATTCATTTATGGTCGCTGTCGTTTGCTGCTGCGCCTGATATTAACCTTGAGCTATTAGAACAAGGTGATGCTTCGCCCGTCTCTTTCTTCAGTACCACTGATCAGCCATTTCTTTTCCTCCTCCATATTAATTTTGTTGTTTAATATTCGAGGAATATCATGAATTTTCACGCGCTTTTAGCCGATATCAATGCCATTGTTTGGGGCCCTATTACCCTTTGCTTACTTGTTGGTACAGGTCTTTATCTCACTATTCGCCTTAAACTTTTGCAAGTTTTCCAGCTGCCTTTTGCCCTTAGTTTGTTATTCAAACCCGCTACTGGTAAAGGCGATTTATCGTCTTTTGCAGCCCTATGTACAGCCCTATCCGCCACTATCGGTACAGGTAATATTGTTGGAGTTGCAACCGCCATTAAAATTGGTGGCCCAGGCGCATTGTTTTGGATGTGGTTAGCCGCCTTTTTTGGCATGGCCACTAAATATGCTGAATGTATGCTCGCAGTTAAATACCGCACCACAGATGCTAAAGGTAATATTGCTGGCGGGCCAATGTATTACATTGAGCGTGGTTTAGGCCTCAAGTGGTTAGCCAAGATCTTTGCTGTATTTGGTGTTGGTGTGGCCTTTTTTGGTATTGGTACTTTTGCACAAGTTAATGCCATTAGCGATGCCATGACCATCGCCTTTAATGTGCCAACCTGGGTCACAGCGTTAATACTAACTACCATGGTTGCTGCGGTAACATTAGGCGGGGTAAAACGTATTGCTAACGTTGCTCAAAAGTTAGTACCTACTATGGCCCTAGGTTATGTGCTTGCGTGCATTTGGATTTTATTTAGCTTTTCAGAGCAAATCATTCCCGCTCTCGAATTAGTCATTCACTCAGCCTTTACTCCTATTTCTGCTGCGGGCGGATTTTTAGGTGCGACCGTTGCCCAAGCGATTCAAATTGGTATTGCCCGCGGGGTGTTTTCAAATGAATCGGGCCTAGGCAGTGCGCCAATTGCGGCTGCGGCAGCCAAAACCAACGAGCCCGTGGAGCAAGGGCTTGTGAGCATGACAGGTACCTTTTTCGATACTATTTTAATTTGTACCATGACAGGTTTAGTGTTGATCATTACTGGCGTGTGGAATGGTGATACTGCCGGTGCAGCAATGACCAGTGCCGCTTTCGCCTCAGGCGGCTCTGTGATTGTCGGTCAATACATTGTGACTATTGCGCTAGTGTGTTTTGCCTTTACCACCATTTTAGGTTGGCACTATTATGGCGAACGTTGCTGGAATTATCTGACTAATCAGCGCTTAGGTGACAAAGGAATTAAGATTTACCAACTGACTTTTTTAGGGTTAATTGCGGTAGGCGCTTTCATTCAATTAGATTTAATTTGGATGCTGGCTGATACCGTCAATGGCCTGATGGCAATTCCTAACTTAATTGCACTTATCGGCTTAAGACATGTAATTCTGACGGAAACAAATCACTACTTTGAAAACAAAAAACGTCAAGTTTCTCAACCTCAAACAGCTAATAGCAACTAAACGCACACAATAGATTTATTCGTTTTCATTACCGATGTGCAATATCAGTTTATTGCTGATATTGCTCATTTTTAGTGTATTTATCCACAATAGCTTGAATGGTGCCATCATTTTGCAACTGGGCAATAGCCATATTAATTCTCGGCATCACGCTACTGTGTTCTTTACGCAAGCGCATCACTAACACCCCACTTGAATGTACCGCAGCAAGCGCTATGGGTAATTGCAATTGCTTCGCCCAATACAATGCAGGTAAATCACCTGATATCGCCGCGCTAACGCGATCTTTATGTAACGCTTTGATGAGCTGTTTTTCAGATGCGAAATCGACCCGAGTAAATATGTCATCATCATGGTAAAGGTAGCCGCGCACCGTTCCAATAGACTTGCCTGTTATCTTGTCTATGTCAGACCACTGAGACTGGTTTTTTTCAAGCGTGATGATGTTTTCTTGAATAGATAAGATCGCGGAAGATTGAATAAACTGATCTCCCATATCACCTTTAGGAAACCAACTAGGACTAACAAAATCAAAATCCAGCAGGCCTTTTTCTAGCGCTTGATTAGTGCGCTTAGGCGGAAAGTTATGTTTTTCGACTTCAACTTCGGCAATGGATAAAATTTTAGGGACCAGTTCACCCAAAATCCCCGAGTTTTCAACTTTATTAGGAATATAATACGGCACCCAACTGCTTGAACCATTCACATTATATTTAAGAGTAGTCGCTATACTTATTGAAGAATAAAACAATACAAAAGCCGTCACGGCAATAAGTCTGATTTTGTTCAAATAATTATCCCCCATACAGTACAACAACAAATAAAAACCAATCATTTATTCTTTTATCAATAATTTACACTAGAACAATTTATTAACATAGTTAAGCTTTTATTCGTTTATGATGCTAAAAACATCTTCCTTATATAGCGACAAATTGATTCGTCACTCAGGTTTAGTCCTTTAAATCCCCCTCAGATCCAGCTATGACGCATCAAAAAACAGCTTAAGCTAATACTAAAGTTCTGTTTAAGACTTTAAACTGATAACTAATTCAGTCATAGTGAAAAAACTGAATATAGCTTCGAATACTGGATAGCGACTAGATTGGAATCACGTAATACAAGCCCACGTGCAAAGTCTGAAACACCGCCATTGCTGACGCCTAAACTCAGCTTTTATATACCCGTCATAATCATTGCGGGCTTGTTGTTGACCTTCCCTCACAAAACGTTGGCAACATTCAGCTTATTTACTCAGTTTTTTCTTGAACATTTTGACTCTCAATTCATTCAGCTTTCGAGTTTATTACTTATTTTTGCTACAGCAATATGCTTCAGTCCTATTGGCAAAATACGTATTGGCGGAGAAAAAGTGCAAACCGAGTTCAGCTTTACCAGTTGGATAGCCATGCTATTTACTGCAGGCATGGGATCGGGGCTCATTTTTTGGGGCGTTGCAGAACCTGTATATCACTATGTTAACCCACCTGCATTTTTACAAGATGACTTCTCATCGGTATCTGGCGCGTTAGCGATTACCTACTTCCACTGGGGTTTGCATGCTTGGGCGATATACGCCATGGCTGGCTTAGTCATGGCATGGTTTGCATATAATCGTAATCGCAGCCTGAGGATCAGTGCCAGTTTTAGCGCAGAAAAACCTAAATGGCTTAGCGTATTAGATTTACTTGCGGTCATTGCGATTATTTTTGGCATGGCTGGCACCTTTGCCAATACTGTCGCCTTAATTCAAACAGGGATTGAGCAAGCGATTGGACTTGATGTGGCCAGTGTCGGCTTTAGAATTGGGCTAATTTTGTTTATTGCAGTGCTATTCACCTTGTCATCCATTGCTGGATTAAATCAGGGAATTAAACGATTAAGCCAGTTTAATACCTTTTTTATGGTGGCTATTTTGGTCACGGTTATTGCTTTAGTTGATCCCTTCAACAGTCTACAGCTCATGTTTGAGTCAAGCGTGAGTTATTTGCAGTTACTGCCAAAAGTCTCTTTTAGTGTCGGAGACCCCGCTAATTGGAGCCAAGGCTGGAGCGTCATTTATTTGATTTGGTGGATTGCTTGGGCGCCTTTCGTTGGGCCGTTTATCGCTCGAATTAGTAAAGGCCGTAGCATCAGGCAATTTTTAGCATGTACCATTTTACTGCCAACACTCACTTCAATTATCTGGTTTTCTGGCTTTGCTGGTAGCGTGTTAACTCAACCCTTTGCTGCTGAGGTTATGGCTGCGGTCAATCAAGAATACACCTTAGGCTTGTTTAGCTTTTTTAATCAGTTAACCCCAAATGGTTTCCCCTTGGGCAGCATTTTATCGGTTGCCGCAATACTACTGTTAATCACTTTTCTTATCACCAGTGCAGATTCCTCCATTTACATTACCAGCATGCTCACTGGCAGTGAAAGTCACATTGCCAAAATGCTCTGGAGTCTTATTTTAATTGCGATAACAATTGCACTAGTGACCATTAACGACGTGGATTTAAACAAGCAAATTGCGATTGTTGGCGCCATTCCATTTACCTTGGTCATGTGCGCTCAAATAGCTTTTTGGATTAAGGATGTACTGAAAAGATAAGCAGGTCATTAGTCTTAGATAAGCATATCGAGAGTCAAATCAATGAGGCACTCGATTTAGGATTAACACATTGTTATTTAACGTCAGTAGCGATATCGAGATTCAACTTCACATTCAGCGATAAACGCGCAAGTTTACGGTTCAATAATTCACGAATATGTTGAACATCAGCCAATAATTGATGTGATTTTTTAGGATCGACATTAATGTTAACCATCAATTCAGGTCCTACTTTGGCAATGCCGGTTAACTTAAGGTTTTGCGGTGATATACCGTTAGCTTCAGAAACACTTTCACGCACAAGTGAACATATTTCTTGATCAGGTTTCATCATTAACAGCTCGCGTAATGCATTGGTTAACATAACAAAAGGCACTTTTAGGAAGTACAAACCAATACACAACATCATTAGAGAATCAGCATACACCGCGTAATGAAACAAGGGCGTCATCTCAAGAATCACGGCAATAATTAAGCCGCCACATACCGCTGCGCTCAGTACCGTATCCATTTGCCATTGCTTTTCTTCAGCGGCCAATAAGCCACTTTGTTGCTTTTTAGACTGGTTTTTATGTTGCAGCCAACGCCACACTCCCCAACAACCAACTAAATTGATAAAACCAAAAATAGCTGCAAACGAAGTATCAATTGCTTGACCACCATTGATAAACACATGAAAAGCACTGAATAAGCTGTAACCCAGTAACATCAAAATCACTAAGCCTTTAATCGCAACAACTAACGGTTCCATCATGGCTTTACCAAAAGCGAAGTGAGAACGTGAAGAACCATGCATATAGCCAGAAGCAGCAAGAGATAACATTGTCAGTAATAAGCTAATGAGTGAGTAAACACCGTCAAAAAGAATGACAATAGATCCACTTAACAGGCCAACGATGACCCCGAGGATTGCAAAGCTAAAAGCAGCGACTGCTGACAGCTTAAGTAATTGTTTATCTTGTTTGTTGCTCTTTGCACACATTCATTATCACCTGTTAAAACCTAAGAAAAGTATGGCGTTAACAGCGAAAAACCTCAATGTCGTTAAGGTGTACATAAAGTGAACTTAGATGGGGAATATATGATTACATCATTATTTCAATGAGTTACCAACCTTCTATAGCGTCAACTAATTTGACGCTCAGTGATTGTGATATACAAGCCCATATTTGAAGAGTTCAAATATAACGAGCGCTAACATGAAAGGCTTTAATATGAAGAACTTTAATATGAGAGGCTTAAGTTGAAGAGCTTTAATATGAAGTACTCTAATATGAAGTGCTCTAATATGAAGTGCTCTAATATGAAGCCTACGAGTTAGGCTTAGCAAATAACAAGTGCCAATTAATTAATCAAAGTCAGCACCTTTAAAACTTAAACAAATAGTCGCTCACTTGATCTGATAACCAAGAAATCGGTGCTGGTATTGCATTACCGGGAGCTGAAAATAAACAATAATCTTGATGGGTTAATCCATAAGTATGCTTAATAACAGCCAATTGCTGTTGGCGTAAATGCTGCCTAATCAATGGTTCAGGTAACACACCCCAGGCTTTTTCAGACAATATTGTGTTGAGCATATATTCAAAGCTCGTAAAGCCAATATGGGTTAATGAAAAAGGCTGCAACTCAGGATTATCTTTATCATTGAGATACACCATCACCGCTTGCATAGATTCACGCAGTTGAATATCTGACACACGGCGAAGACTGGCTAACGGGTGGGTATGTTCACACACCGACATCATTCTTATGCGCCCGAGTGGCAAATAGTCAGTATTGGCATCATCCACTCGCTCAAAGTCGACCCCAAAAGCAAAATCAACTTGCTTGGTATTCACCAAGTTAGCTAAGTCGCCACTGGATGCCAGCACGGTGTTCACTGTGGTTGCCTTAAAATTATTATTCAGTTGATGAATGAAATCTTGCCAAACCTCATCAGGAAAGGAGTCGTCACGCGCGAGCCAAATCTCTGAACGAAATTTCTCTGACGTTTGTTCGCAGGTTTGCTTTATTCGCTCGCAGGTAGACACCACGCTTTCACAATCTTTATAAATAGACTTACCGACTTCAGATAACTCTAGGCTATTACCAGAACGGACAAATAATGTCGCCTGCAAATTCGACTCAAGCGCCTTAATCGCCATGCTTAGCTGGGTGCGATTACTGTTAAGTTGCTTAGCGGCTGCAGTAACAGAACCCGTATCCGCTACGGCGCAAAAAATCTCTAATTGCTTTAGATTCATAGATTATCCATTGTGATAACTCACCCAGCTATCCTTCAGTATAAGTAGACTTTTATAACAGGCTTTTAATAACAGGCTGCTAATAATAGGTTTACTGCTGGCGCTGCCTTAACTCAAATTGTTCTTTCGCCAACTCATTGTATTGGGCTAATAAACTTAATTCATCAACGTTAGCTAACAAGGTATTTAAGTCGATTTTTAATTGCCCTTGATTATCAAACTGACTCGCAAACGTGCCCATATTAATCATATCAATCTGCCAATCAGTGAGTTGCCCAATAACATAATTACCATATTGGAAAGCCTCAAACTCATTCAACAACGTAAGGAAGTCACTAAATCCAAACCCCTTGAGTTGTTTTTGCGCCTTAAAAGCGGCTAAATACCCAGCGGATATCGCTACAATTTCACTGTCACTGTCACTGTCACTGTCACTGTCACTGTCATTAGCATTAGCATTGGCATTAGCATTTAATGCTTGCTGGAATTGGTAAGAGTGCCGAGTCTCATGAATCAAAAAAGCCAGCGAAGCATAAGCCTCTTCTTCGGCTAATTTATCTGGATTTAAGTACACAATTCCATTGCCACCCGCTTCAATATCAAAGTCAAAATACACCATTTTGTTGGCATAGCTATGATTATCAATAATCAGTTGCGGCGCCTTAGTACCAAAGCTTCGCACTTCTAACGCAAACACTTTTTTAAGCCATGGTATTTGTTGCTCAATAGTCATCTCAGGCCATTGCTGAATTGCGTTAGTCAGCGCTTTATCTTCTGCGATTAAGCCTAATAAACGATCGCCATCTTTTATTGTTAATGCATAAGCTGACACTAAGAAGTCGTGAGCTTCAGGCTGCAATGCAAATGCATCAGGTGCCTGTCGCTGCAAAGTTTCATTCGCATAAAAACCATCGGTTAGGCTTGGAAGTGATAACCCCATAGCCAGTGATAAAAACGCTCTGGCGGCGAAAGTCTGAAAACGAAATGTCATGATGCGAATGTCCTTTAAAAGAGGATTATTTTTGTTGTTATCTCACACTATTATCGCAGCACTTTATCACTTATCGTGACGCCCTTCACGTAAAGCTGAGCTAGAATATAAGCGTATCATTTCATTCTTCTCGCGCTTTAACACACGAACCACAATGGCAGGCTATGTAAAAACATTAAACGGGCTTGGATAGAAACGGAGTGATTGAAAAGTATCGTCAATATAAAATCTAGAAGTGGTGAACTAAACCACAACACAATAGTCGAAATTGTTTGTAGTTATTAATAATTAGCACGACGACAACCGAGTCACCTCCCAAGGACTCAACTTGATTAATACGCTATAAGCCATTAAGGTTATCGTTAGTATAATAGTAGTAATATCCACACCTTAAGTGAGGTAACAATGGACAAGTCCAAAATATTAGTGATTGATGATGACCCAGTTTGCACCAGTATGCTGCTCGCTATTCTTGGTGATGACTACTTGGTTATGACCGCTAATTCTGGCGACGGTGCAATTGAACTATTGTCTTCTGTAGAACCTGATTTAATCTTCCTTGATATCACCATGCCGGATGTAAACGGTTACCAAGTGATAAAATACGTCAAGAAGCATAGCCTGAACCAGCAAGTGCCGATTGTTGTGGTCAGTTCTTTGATTGAGGAGTCGGATCAAGATTTCGCGTTAAAGCTCGGTGCTGACGATTACTTAACCAAACCAATTTTGCCGAATAATGTTCAGAAAATGGTAGATAAATACCTTTAATCGCTTAAGTAGTCATCGATGAAAACATCAGTAGTTAAAGTCGATAGTTAACATCGATAGCAAACACTGATTTTGAGTTCACACCGATGGTTATGCCATCAACATAATGCCTGCAACTGCAGGCATTATTTGATCTTACTCATATGAAACCATCACATTGTCGTAAATGTTCAATCCTGAGCAAGCACTATTGGCTATGATTTACCTGAACTCACATGACAGGTCACAAGCAATGCCTTTTAATTTTAATGCCTTAAAATCTGGTCAATCAATTCCTTTGACGACCACACTTACCATTTCCTTGATCAAGCAAGCTGATTTGATTGATATTATTCAGATGTTCGATAACCCCAATGTGACTCAATATCTATTTTTTGCCCCTGCGCCAGTTGAAGTTTATCAAGATTTCTTTACCCCGATTATCGACAATACCCAATCAGCAATTGATGCCGAAAAATGGCCAGATAATCCAACCATCATCATCAGAGATCACAATGGTCGCTTTATGGGCATGGCTGGTTTACCTGCTGTGATGTTTTTAGAAGGTAATTATGAAGTCGGTTATCAATTGCCTGAATACGCCTGGGGACAAGGTATTGCGAGCGCTGCTTGCCAGCTGCTGACTCACCTTGCTTTCACTGAACTTGGCGCGCATAAAATCACCGCAGATTGTTATCGCAGTAATATAGGATCATACAAGACCATGGAGAAATGTGGCTTTGTATTAGAAGGAACCCAGCAAGATTATTTTAAACTGGGCAACAAGTTCGACGATCGCGTTTTTTATGGGATCACTAAAACACAGTTTCTAACCATGTCATCATGCGATTAGAGCCTATTCGGCAATATTTAGGCAGCAATGAATGATTAACCGTTAACAACAAAAATGCCGAGCAATCAGATTGCTCGGCATTACTTCTCACCATCAAGTTAATGAGTATTTTAACCAAAAACTAAGCGAGTTTACTTCGCCCCTGGCTCAGCATGTTGGTTCATCCACTTTTCAACTTCGTTGTACCAATAAATTGAATTGTTTGGCTTCATGATCCAATGGTTTTCATCAGGGAAGTAAATCATCCGCGATTCGATCCCTTTAGTTTGCAAGGTGCGGAACAGCTCAAACCCTTGACCCACTGGCACGCGGTAATCTAATTGACCGTGTACCACTAGGGTTGGAGTGTCAAAGTTTTCAGCGCCGTAATGTGGAGAGATCGATTTGTAGATCTCTGGGTTATCCCAGTAATCGCCAAAGCGAGTGCTGTGGACCGAGAAATCAGCGGCCATTTGCGAATACATGTTATACACAGCAGCATGGATAAACAGCGCATTAAACGGCTGATCTTTTTGACCGAGAATAATCGACGATAAGTAGCCACCGTAGCTTGCACCGCCAGCCACTAAACGCTCGTTATCAATCCAATCTTTAGCTTTAAACCAATCGGTTGCTTTAAACACATCCTCTAATGATTTGTTTTTCCAATCTGGGTTAATGCTGTCAGTATAATCTTGACCAAAACTGTTTGAACCATGGAAGTTAGGCCAAGCCGTTACATAGCCCCAAGAGGCAAATGTTTGCGCATTCCAGCGGTAATGGAAACCGTCAGAAATCGCACTGTGTGGGCCACCGTGAATAAGCATCATTAACGGATATTTTTTGCTTTTATCAAATCCTGGCGGGTAATGTACCCACATTTGCACATCTTCATCGTTGTAACCTTTATAAGTTACTGACTCATAAGTGCCCATGTCGACGTCTGCTAAAACATCATCGTTAAAGCTATCTAAACGAGTGGTTTTGCCATTCTTAGGATTAATTTTCACTAAACGTGCAGGGTACAAAAAGCTATCATTTGCCGCAACGATAGTACCGTCATTAGCAATCGCTGGTGCGCCAAAGTTGGTTTGCTTAGTGATCGGTTTTACTTTGCCATTTTTAGCACTGATATGGAAAATACGGCGGGTTGCAGCATCATCAATAGCGGCGTAAAAACCTTTGTTATTTACAGTCCAGCTAAAGCGAGCCACTGAGCGATCCCAGTCAGTTGTGATCACTTTTTCAGAACGTTTTTTCACATCTAGCAGTACTAGGTTCGCTGTGTCAGCGTAAAAACCATGAATAAGCTGACGCGTAAACGCTAAAGTTTTACCATCAGGGCTAAAGGTTGGATTGGTATCTGGCGCTTCATTTTTAGCCGTTAAGTTTTCCACTTTACCACTGCCAATTGTTGCCATAAAAATATCAATTTTAGGGTCAACTTGGTTATCCCAGCCATTACTATTAAACGCAATTAACTTACCGTCTGGCGAAATATCGTAGTTGCCACTACTTTGCGATGAACGTGGTAACTGCTTGTTTAATGGCTGAGTAATAGCCGCAATGTCACCGCCTTTAGCAGGAATACTAAATACGTGTGCTTCACGGTCTTCGTCAATCCAATGATCAAAGCTTGAGAATGGTAATGCATTCCATTGGTGTGCAGAGACTTTAGTATCTTTGTTGGCTTTTAATTGAACCGACATTTCGTCCCAGTTTTTATTTGGGAACACATTACTAATAAAGTAAATATTGTCGCCAACCCACTTAATGCCTTTTACACCACCAGACACTTCAGTTACGCGCTGCGCCTCACCTGCTTTGTCCATTGGTAATAAATACACTTGGCCAGCTTCGTCTTTATCACGCTTGCTAACAAAGGCTAATGTCTTACCGTCAGGTGAAAACGTCGGTTCGCTCGCTCTCAGCCCTTTAGCTGTTATAGGGCGTTGGCCTTTACCGTCTTTATCAAACAACCATAGTTGAGTGGCACCTTTATCTTCAGGCACATCGTATTGGGTTACTGGCGCAATAATAAACTCACCGTTTGGTGAAATAATTGGATTGCCGATTCGGCTTAGTTTCCACAACACATCCACTGATAATGTGGTGTTTTGCGCTGCTTTTTGAACTGATTGTGTTGATTTGATTTGCTCTGCAGCCATTGACGCTGCTGGCATCAACAAGCACATAAGCACTATCCCGACTTTCTTCACGAGAGGTCTCCTTGATCTAGTTATTGTTATTTTTATTCCGCTGCCATCATTAGTAAATTGCGGCAGTAAGTTAAGCTAGCGATGAATGTTAATCGAATTAACACCGAGAGAACGGAACAACCATCACCCTTGTTACATCAACATAAATCCATTGTCATGGTTAACAATTAAATAAAGCTTAATGAATGCTAGCTAAAGGCAGTAAAGGGATAATTAAATAGCAATAAAGACAAGCCTTGAAGTAATTACAGTTTTGCCCTCAATTCATTTAATGCAGCAACTGAAAAACCTTGGTCATAAAAGTAGATGATTTTTCCTTCTGCATTTAACAATACCACCCGAGTATTATTCGGGTTTTCATTACCGGTAAAGGCTTGCACTTGTTCGCCATCTTCATAAATGGTTACCACGCCTTTCCACAATGGTTTTGGAATACCCGCGCGCATACCATTATCGATTAAGGTACTGAACATTCTTGGAAACATGCCTTGAATCGTCGGCAACTCATACACCGCAACTTGGGTTTGAGTCATGTCCAAACCAATCAGCCAACGGTCAATATCAAACTGTGAGTCTTGCTTGTAGCCAATTAACAATAGAGTCACTTGGCCACTCACATCCTCAGGAAAGTTCATCGCAGTTTGCGCTAAACTCTCACCTGACACCGACGGAAACACCTGCCCCGTCACCTGCTGATTTGGATAAGTGGTACTGCATGCACTCAGCAGCAATACCACCACTAACATTAATATGGCTCGCATTTTACAATCCTTTAATTATTTCATTCGCTAAATCAATAATTAACCATACGTAGCCCAGAGGAATATAGATTGGAATTTTGAAGGTATTTTTATCACAAACAAAAATGCCTTACTTATCTCACTTAAACAGTGTGATAGTAAGGCATATCTTGCAGCTAAAGAGTGCTTTATTCCTATTTATCCATTTCCTGTATTTACCAAATTCAGGCCTTAGACTATAGGCTCACAAATGGCTGTTTACTGTCTATCTTCAATTGTAAAACCATGCGGTATTTGGAACTGGCTATCATGTACTAATTCTTCAGATACTGAAGTAATTTCATATAAGTAACGAACTCGGGCATCTTTTTGCCATTCTGCAACCACCTTATCAACGGCCTTATCAGCTTCATCTTTGATAATATTACCAAAGAAACTAGTCGCTGCATTACCTAGCCCTTCAGAGAAATCAAGGTTGTTATCTGAACGCTTTTTCTTAGCTGAAGGGCAAGCTTCATTTTTTTGAAACCATTCCATTTTTATCGATAATGGATAACCTTTAATAACTGATAATTTTTGGCTAATCATATTTTTCTGCTGACTATCACTGCTCTCAACATCGCCACTAAAGCCTTGAATAGCTTTAAAACCGTCTTCACCTAACAAGCGTACTAAAGCATTTTTATCACCGACCTTACTTAAATAGTTTTCAGTCGATTTCTTATGCACTTTCCAAGCAGCAGTCATTTCTTCATTTGGAGTCGTAGTCCAAAATACAAATTGAATTAAATTAAGGTCCACTTTACCATTTTCATCTTTGAACTCAGTGGTCCAAGTTGCTTTAAATTCTTCAGAAAGTAAGCCACTGATACGACGCTGTTGATTCGTAGCAGCAATCGTAAAATCATTTTTAACTAATTCGACATTACAGCTTTTATCTGCATAAGTTTCATACTCTTCTTCATCATCAGAAGACTCTTGTGCTTTTGCCATAAACTCATCAAAGCCGGTTGTACATCCGCTTAACGGACATTCACGATATTTTTCTTTATCGTTATCGATTTGCCACAATAAATTGTCTTCAATTCTAAAAACTGTGGTGTAATCGAAATTTGCCCATCGCATGTAAAAGCTATCAAATTCAGCAGTTTGATCAATCGCACGCATGTTCTCACGAGTATAAATGGTTTGTGTACCCTTATTATCAGGCATATATAATCCATTTAACGTCGTTTTGGCAGTTACAACGGTGGTAAGATTTTTTGGTGAATTATCTACAGGGGTAGAAGAACAAGCAGAAAGTATTGCAGCAACGGCAACAGCCGACACTTTACGAACAAGATTCATTTATATTTCCCTTATTAATGAATTAAGTTTTATTTTTATAGGTGAGTTAAGCTACAAACAAAAAGTCCAAAAGTGCTTATATTAACCAAGCCTTACAAACTCATCTATGCTTTATCAGTAACTTAGCTAGCATTAGCGCTAACCCGTGGACATACTACTTAGGTATTTACACAGATGCACGCTTGATTTCTTCCTTTCCAGTTAGTTTCTCATTAATAATCAATATAATGCCCCGTCATTAATCTTATCATGACTATATTGGTTAAGGTTTTAGCCTGTTTCAAGTGAGACTTGTTGTAAATGGCTAAAGCACCAGTGCTACTCTTCTGCTGCTATTTGAGGTTCAAGCTTATTCAGTTCAGCATCAAACATATTGGTTAATAGCACTTCACCCTGTTGATTGACTCTGAACTCACCGCCTCAGCCACTTCGCTTAAGCGTTAAATTTAGTAATCAATTGCACGGGTTTAAATTTATCTGTGCAGGCATACATCCCTTTGCCTAAAATCTCGTGTTCATTCCAATGGGTAAAGCGCTTTTCCATCATTGCTAATCTTTCTAAAACAAGGCCTTGATCTTCATTACAACCACTGAGAATAAATCGAATAACACCATTGAATGTAGGAGTCGGTTGGCGAGTTCCATATGTTCTGCCGCCATGATTGAACCCGTGATGACTTGCTGAATCACGAGTATAGATTTCACCAAAACGTAGTGCGTCATCTAAACTTGAAGAATGCATATTAATAACGATTTCATGCTCTAATTCGTCACTTGCAGTCGCAACTAATTCAATTGTTTTTTCGGGCTCTTTTTCAAATTCAATTTGGGTACTTAAATTTAAAGGGTCAACTTCAAGACTTGGAAAATCTGCAACATCTTGAGTGCGATTATCCAAGGTAAAATAGTGTTTTCCTGTATTGGGATCAGTAAATTGATGTCCCTTAATACGGTAACCTGTTGGCATTGGGACGGTATAAAGCAGCGCATAGCTGTTGAGGTCATATATCAATAACAGCTCGTCTTCTGCATGGGTAAAATAGATGTAGCTGTCATCAACAAATATATGTGCAGCACTCACTCTGTAGCCTGGTAGTGAGGTCTTGGTGGCAATACTTGCTACTACATCACCGCTTTGGGGATCGACAATGAGTATTTTGTCATAGATGGCGACATAAATTTTACCGTGATACAGGCCTATATCATCTATCGCTTCTGGTATGGGAAGTTGCCATATTATATCGCCGTTATCATCGTTGAACCCTGTGAGTGTTCCACCGCTTTGTTTATATTTACTTATGGTATTTTCCATATAAAATTGTGATATTTCAGGGCCAATAAAACTAACCACGGTATTATGAGATTTAATATTCGAAATAGCCGAAGTTGCAGAAGTAATGACTTCTTGCTCCCAAACTTTATTAAGTTTTATATCACGCTTGATATAGCAATGTTTTTTATCATCGTAGCCATAAATAAAGCCATCCATTAGTTTAGAATAATATTTATCTAAACTTTCTGATATCACATTATTGTCTAAGCAATTAAACACTATTGTATTCAACTTCCAATCTGAATTAAAATCTCTAAAAACATATACATCCTGACGTTTCGGATAGCCATAATTAAAAGAAAGGGACATTTTTTTTATAAAACGTTGAGGCAGTATTAACTCCTCTCCTTGACCATTTATTAATAAATAGGTTATCTCATCACCTGAACTTATTTCTATCCGCCGATAAGTTTTACCGCCTATACAAAAAAAACGCCCTAATGTTCTGTTCACTTCATAATTTTCAAAGCTTAATTTTCCATTATCAAAAAATAAACTGTTCCCCTCGCTACTATTAACGTAGATTTTATTGTCATCCAGTGATTTTTTATGGAGCACGCATCTATCAGCAGTTTTGTATATTTTCATTACTTTGAAATCCCTTCAACATTTGTAGTATCACCAGCAGCTTGATATTCAAGCTTATTAAGTTCAGCATCAAACATATTGGTTAATAGCACTTCACCCTGTTGATTGACTCTGAACTCACCGTACTTTGCAGCTTCATAGACACTGGCGTGACCTTCTTGAAAGAAAAATGCATTGGTGGCAAATTTGATCCTGCCATCTCTGACTCGATACTGTAAGCGCATTTCATCTGCTGCTAGCTCCTGCCCATCATATAAGGCTTTATAAGTCGCGATATTGCGTAAATCGAAACTCACCACCACGTAGCCGTCACTATTAGCCAATTTTCGCCATTGTCGGTCAGTTTCAGCTTGTTCATTGGTTGCAGAGCTAGTGCTTCGGTTAGCACTTGAATTATCATTTGAATTAGCAGTTGATTCCGCTTCAGCAAGGTTCTGCTCTGTTTGAATCTGTTCTTCTTGAACCCGTTCTTCTTGAGCAAGCTCCTCTTTACGCAGCTCTTCTTGACGCAACTTGAGCGCACTACGAATATCGTTACTCATTTGAAATCGCAGCGCCATATAATCCCCCTGCATTAACGAGCGAGGATCTACCGGTGCCAGTTTAAGATAAATTAACTCCCCATGGCGTATATGCTGCTCTTTTTGAAATATCTGCCAATTAACTAAAGCTAAAATCAACACCAAGGTGCCGACTAAGATAATGGTATTGAGGTTTGTCATGATTGCGGTTTTAGAGAGTTTAGGCATTGGCTGGCTCCCTTTGTTTGGTCACAAATTTGAGCATGGCCCAGCGCACAGCCAGTAAAAAAACACCCATTAACATCAGCGTGTAAGATTTATCTAATAGGCTGAAATCTAAGAAGTAGTAATATGCTGATATGAAGGTCACTAAAGCTATAATCCCTAAGCCTAACAGTAATCTATTGCTGGCTGAAAAACCCAACACCATAATTAAAAAGCCAATATTAATTCCATGAGCTTCAAACGACAGCACTGAAATCAACAGGCTGATTACGAGTACGCTATAACGCACTTTAACCGATAAATCTGGGTATCGATTTACTATTTGCCACACCACATATAGCGACACAAAAGCCAATAAAACATCGCCCATCCAGGGCGCAGTAAGTGACTCAGTTGATAACAACTCACTTTCAATTAAGCCATACCAAGCATATTGAAATGACATAAAACATGTTTGCACTAAAGGCGCTAATAGCAAACCATAAGCGATTGGCCGCTTATGCAATAAAACCACTGAAAAAAGACTATTTATCAGCGGGTTGTTAGTTTTCCCTTTACGCTCAAACTCATGCAGGAAAAGCCAGCAGGCAAGCAGTAATATGATGCTAGTGGCAATAAACGGCAGCTGAAAAATGGCTAAGGTGACGATAAAACAACAGGCAGCAAAGAAGGCTGAACAAAAGCGATGAATGTCATTGGGCATAATAGCCATCAGACTAAATTGCAATATTGTCGCCAGCAACCAGCAGGTGTCATCATCAAAGTGCTGAATAAAGCCATAGACAATTAATATCTGCCCACTAAAACTAACCGCTAATGACAGATGTTCGATAAATTCATTTTTATTGAGTGTAAATAATGCATAAGCACCTAGGGTCAGAATTGCCCCGACAATAAAAGCACCTTGGTCATTATCAAAAATAAACTCCATCCCTAGAGCTAAAAAACCAAGAAAGAACAGCGCGGCAAACCAACCAGAAATAGCCAATAACAGTTTTACAAACCACGGCGATTGGATTTCTGCTTTAGCGGGTTGCTCACCTGATACCACGCCGTGGTGCAATAAGCTTTGCCATAACGAGGTTTGGTTATGAGCTTTTTCTTGGGTCAGTGACTCTGAGCCGAATTCCTCAGGGGTTAATGACTCATTCATGACTGCCACTCCTTATTGATTTTACGCAGCCAAATAGCCGAACCTGCTGCCATGGCGATCATCATATTTGATATCAATAACAGGCCAATTTCTTCCAATGTTTCAAGCCAATATGCCGAAACATAATTGATAATGACAATGTTGGCTGACAATAATGTTCCAGCCAGCATAAATAAGTCTTTTTGATAATGGCGATAACAAACATACATTGCCAGCAACCAAAGCGGCCAAATGGTGATGGGTAAAAATCCTAGTTCTTTAAAAGCAGAATGAAGATATGAATCATGAGTAAAGCTCCAAATACTGCCTACCATTAGCCATGTAATGCAAGCGCCACTGACGACAGCCAGCAGCCTTGGTGCCCAACGCGCCTTTAGCCAATGGTAATGACGACTGAAACCTTCCCAGCAAGCTAACGCCACGATATTGAATAACAATATCACCCATAAAGCATTCAGTTCTTGGTTGATAAACCAGCCTAGCCTGCCACCAAAATTTAGGTAATACTGCAAGATAGAGACATTGATTAAGACAACCCACAACATCCAAAGTGCGCCAAGGCGGCCAATGACAACCCAAGGAAGGATTAATAAAGCCCAATTAAAAAATAACTGCCAAGGGTCGGCGCCTGTTTGATAGGTTTGTCCAAATAAGGCTAATAACACCCCAAAGAAAACGGCGGCCATAAATAACGGCACTTTAACAACCGACTCAGATACTGTTGGAATGATGGACTTTAGGGGATGAGGATTTGAATCATCTAGTGATTTCGATGTTTTCTGAGCGAGCTTGTTTAACTGATAATAAGCAACAACGGCGAATACAATCAGTATTTCCACCAGCGCAAACTTGGCAAACTTACCCATCTCATGCCAGTTAAAAGCAATAAAAAACAGCACAGAAAAAGTGATCGCAAGACCACCTAACCAGGCTAATAGTTGATTAAAAAAGTGAACCCAATGGTGTTTACTTGGTTGAACCTTACTGATGATAAGGGCATCGTTTATTTTGCTCTCATCAATCGCATTTTGTTCAAGCAACCCAATCAGTTGCTGTCTATTTGATGTCATGTTGAATCCATTCGCTTACATCTGTCTGCGTTGTAATATACCAAAGCTCATTCGAGATGCTAGTAAAATAACTAATGAGGATAAGGTGTTAAAAAACAAAATACTAAGCTTACTAGATCATCGTCAACTTCAGAGTTTTACTCTCTAGGTTGATTCATTATGTTTCAGCCCATGATTTTCTAACTTCCAAGCAATTCATCAGATTCATTGGCAATTTTTTACACTTTTTCTTTTAATCAAATTAACAAGCTTAAACATTTCAAAAATACATTCATCATATGTTTGTTGTTTTTCTGTTAACTTTATGTACACTCAAACAAACAAGTTGATTGTTCTTTGAGCGGAACAAAGGGGAGAACTTCCGTTTTTTTGATTGAAACTATGGGGATAAAAATGAGAAATATAAATAACTACATCGTAAATATGCGTCATAAAAAACTGGCGATTGCCTGCTTTTTGGCCATCACGCCACTAAGCGTATATGCCGATTCACAAGGACAGCAACACGGGCAGTCAGAACATCACAGCCATGGGTGGCAATTTGATGAACGCCAACAACGAGGGGAAAGTGAAAGCCGCCGTGCAGATTACAGTAATAAATGGCGCGGCCATAAATCAGCGGGGAAAAAATGCAATAAACACCGCAAACATCATGGTCATCGTCATTGCAAATTTGAGCGACACTTTTGCCAAGGTATACCTGTTGTCGCCGAAGAAGACTTACCAACAGACACAGACTTAAGCGGTTATGAGGGGGAAGAAATTGGCTTTTTTGAAAACAAAGTCTTTGATGATGAACCTGAAGTTCTATTTGCCTCTGATAGTTTTGATGAAACCGTCAATGACACGACTCGCTTAAAGAAAGCGCTTCGTTTTGCCGCTAAAGAAGAAAATGGCGGTGTGGTAGTTTTACGTGCATCTGAAAATGGCAGCAATAATCGCTATAGTTTGGCGCATATTGTGGTGCCATCAAATGTCCGTATTGAGGTCGAACCTGATGTTGTCCTCGAAATGCGCGGAATTAAAGAAGACACCTATCCAACGGGTAATCCAAGTAATAGACCCAATCGACAGTTCTTATTTTCGTTTGGTCGCAGCATTGGCCCAAGTAAGTTATCCGCTGAACGCACAGTGAATGTGCAGATCACTTCAACCGATCCGAGTAGAAATTTCACCGTTGATGCTAAAACCAACATGCCATACAACTATGGCGAAATGCAGGGTGGCAATGGTGGCGGCTTAGTTAACCTCACCCGCGCTATTCCATTTGGGCTTTTTTATGTTGAAAACTTCTCGGTATCCAATGTCACCATTGAAGATAACCATACTGAATCAGTATCGGTACAAATGTTTGCTGATGCCGATTATAAAGATGGATCATACACTTATCGCTTTGGTTCAGCGCCGCTTTATCTACAAGACAGATATGTGAAAAACCCAGAAGGATCACCAAGCTTAAATAGACCGATGAATCCAGTCAATGTACCAGTTCCAACCAATGAGAATGGTGATTTTATTGATGATGAAGGCAATATAGTGCCGGACATGTTCGCGATTCAACGCAACCCAACTTATGCCCGCACACCGATTAAAGGCTCAGTGAAAAACATTAAATCAATTAATGCCCATACGGGCTATGGCGTAGTGCAAGTTTACGGTGGAGATTGGATTGAAATTGATAACATTGAAGCATTCAATGGTATTGGTGTGCGAGTGGAAGCAGGTAATGGAACCAATAAAGACAACTTTAACCGTTCAGGCCCTTACTTTAGCTCAGCGAATAAAATCAAAATCTCTAATGTGAAAGTGACTAACGGCTTTACTGGCGTTTGGTTAAAGCCACACAGTAAAATCATGAAGGACATAACTGTAGAGAACATTGAAGCTATTGATAGTGGCTCTGCCCTTTTAGTGGGTAAAGGATCGTTTGCATGTAAAAGCAGTTGTCGTGATTTAACCCGTGGTCGTATCAATAATCTATCAGTGAGTGGCGATATTATTTTACGTCAAACGGTTTATGATGAGCCCGTTGCTGAGGTCGGTAACGTTGCCACTTACTTTATGAGTGAGTCAAACCGCGAATATTTAGCCGAGCAAACAGGTAAAACCATTACTGAAATTTCTCGTGCTGACATCGAGCGTAATTTATCAGGTTCACGTTGGTATTTAACTTTCCCTGCAGCGCCTATCTTAGCGTTATCACAACTGTCAGCCACAGAAATTGGCGACCAATCTGCCTATGAAGGTTTTTATGGGGTGGATTATTGTAATGCGAATATCATTCAAGATGGCCTAGCCCTAACAGATGGTGAAAAGTCTCGTCCTGATATTCTTTATATGGGCGATGCACACACGCCAAATGGTGAAATTGCTACCGATTATATTAATAAATAAATCCTAGCACTCTAGTTGGTTTATTAGTGATAACAAAAGACGCCAATATAAAAAGCCAGTAGCCCGCGCTACTGGCTTTTTAATTATTGATTATGGATTGCTGAATATTAATTAGTGAGTATTAATTAGTGAGTATTAATTAGTGAGTATGGGTTGGTGAGTATGGATTGTTGAAGTAAATAACACCGTTTAGATTTTTCACCTTTGCCACATAGCTACACCTTTGCCACATAGCTACAAATACATAGCCTTATTATTGTTTTAGCTACAGACTGCATGATTTAACATTTTCAACTTCCCCCTTAAATCGACTCTGGGATCACAGCCGAATTTTTCACTCTGCAAAACTAAGATATAAATGGTAAAATAGGCTGATTATCCGTCTCAATTAACCACAAGGTCTAGCAATGAATCCAATTATTGCCCTGTTAAAAGAACACAGTGTCAGTGATGAAAAAATCAGTGAAGTGTTTCAAGCATTAACTCAAAACCCAATGATGGCGATGAATATCATCGGTCAACTTGGCATTCCTGCTGAAAAGCTACAACAGCTAATGGCGATGGTAATGCAAAACCCAGCGTTGATTAAAGAAGCTGTACTCGAGTTAGGCTTAGATTTTTCAAAAGTTGAAGCGGCTAAAGCGCAAATGCAGCCTTAATAAACTTCTCGATCTTCTGAGTAAGTAGTGTGCAAGACCTTTAAAACGGCCAATCTATGATTGGCCGTTTTAGTATTGTTTTTTTACCTGCTTTCGATATTGGCTCGGGGTGATATTTTTACATCGTTTAAAGCTATGACTGAAATTAGCGCCATCGTAAAAGCCTAACTGCAAGGCTACCTCTTCAAGCGGTATGGATTTCAATACTTGCCTGTGCTGCCTTATTTAAAACAAAACCACACTAGCACCATTATCAATATGTCATCTGCAAGCAGTGATTATGGTGTGCCTGAGTTAGCAAGCTACTCCGCCAGTAAATTTGCAGTAAAAGGGCTCACTGAAGCACTTGAGTTAGAACTTGCTCAATATGGAGTTCGGCTATGAGAGGTGCTGCCGCCATTTATCGCTACTAAAATGCTTAATACACAACAAAAAACCGCTAAAGTGATGACAAAACTAGGTCGGCATTTAACCGCTGAAGAAGTGATTACTGTGATTGAAAAGCAAGTTAATCAACCTAGAACCCATAGAACAGTCGGGTCGCTTTATAGTATGTTACATTGCTTAAGTAGTGTTTCACCTCCTGTTATCAACCGCTTGTTTATGAAGGTGTTAAGTCGTTAATTGGTCCAAACTGTAATTTATAAAAAGGAATGAATAAATGAGTCAAAGCGCCACATCGATAAGATTACAAGCGCCAAAGTTAGAAGCTAAACAACGAATGGCAGCCAAACTGCTGACCTTAGCGCCATTACATAAATTGCCACCAAAAGTATTTAGACATGTTTATAGCACAATGGACAGATTATTGGGTTTAAGTAAGATTGAAATGGCGAAGGTTATCGACTCAAGTATCCCTGTGACCACACATACTGACAAAGAGAGCTCAATCAAACTCCGTGCATATTATCCTGTTTTCGAGCAAAAGATTGATGCTGACTTAGTTAAAACTGCGCAAAAAACACTGGTGTACTTTCATGGTGGAGGCTGTGTGATTGGTAGTTTAAATACCCATGATCGTTTTTGTCGGTACTTGGCTAAACATGGCAACATGAATGTTATTGCTGTCGATTATCGCTTAGCCCCTGAGTATAAATTCCCTACCCCAATTTGTGATGCCATTGACGCATGGAACTATATTAACGACCACCATCAAGAGTTGCATATTCAAGCTGAACATATTGGAGTCGGTGGTGATAGCGCAGGTGCATACCTTGCTTGTATTATCGGCTTAAAGCAGCTGCAATCAGCGTTACCGTCTATTGCTATAGCAAAACCTACATTCCAGTTTTTAATCTATCCGATGCTTGATTTACAAGGCTTAACTGAGTCCTACCGTGGCTTCAATAAACAACTGCTCCTAACTCGAACCTTAGTGGATTATTTTAGAGGGCATTACCTCAACTCATTGAATGAAATCGCATTACCTTTAGCCAGCCCTTTGTTAACAGATGACATTAGTGACTCACCAAATACCTATATATTAACCTTAGGTTACGATCCTTTAAGGGATGATGGCATTGCATACGCAAATCGTCTCAAACAAACAGGTATTAGCACTCATCATCAGCATTTTGACGACTGTATGCATGGTTTTATCTCCATCACTAAAACCAGTGCCCGTACTATGCAAGCTACCCATGCGATTGCCATGGCTTTAAATAGATTCAACTCGCTATAAGTAACTGAGTAAATGGGTAAGTGGTTAAATGACTGGTTAAATGAGTCGTTAAATTAGTGCATTTGATTCAAGTCGGGCTGTATTTCAATAATATTTTGCTCAATTGATCAAATCATCCAACTCGATCACAATATTGTAATACAATATTATTGTAGTATCTTAGGTAGACTTTAATGGCATGTTCCAGAGGAAAGGCTCAATGAGAAAACTCCAACTTAGTGTTTTGATTGCAACTATCGTTGCTGGCTCTGCAGTGGCATCAGTTGAAACTGATACCGCCAAAAAATTTAACCTTGATCCAGCTAAAGCACCTGCGCAAAATTTTGATTTAACCAATTGGAAAATTACCTTACCGGAATTAACCAAAACAGGTAAACGCAAAGGCAAAGCACTAGAAATTGATAAAACTCAACTGGGCAATACCGAAACGCCTTATGCCCACCCTGAATGGTTCTACACGAATAAAGATACTGGCGCCTTGGTGTTCGTTGCGCCAAATGAAGCACCGACGACACCAAATAGTAAAAATACCCGCAGTGAATTGCGTGCCATGTTAGCCGAGCATTATGGCGAGCCTAAAAACAACTTTGTGGTTGCCTCTCACCCTGACGCCAATGAATATGGCGCTATTGGCGGCCAATTAAAAGCGACACTGTCGGTTGATCATGTCAGTGTCAGCGGTAACCCTAAAAAGAACGGGGCATACTCGGTCGTAATTGGCCAAATTCACGGCTCTGATAATGAACCATTAAAGATTTCTTATCGCAAACTACCGAACCATGAATATGGCTCAATCGCATGGAACTATGAGTTAAACCCGATTCCAGAGCTGCAAGATGCCAAAGATGAAAATGGTAAAAAGCTGCGTCAAGATATCCGTCATAATGTATTTGGCGAATACAACCTACGTGAGAATGCTGCCGATCCACAAGATGGCATTAAACTCGGTGAAATATTCTCTTATGAGGTCAATGTAACGGGCGACACCATGCACCTGTTATTTACTAAAAACCCTGGCACCGACAACGAAGTAACAAAAACCTTCGCGGTTGATTTGGCTAAAGGTCAATACCAAGGCCACGAAGTGGATGAAGGCTACGGCACTGACTGGATGTATTACAAAGCAGGGGCTTACAACCAATGTAATACCAAGAAAAACAGCTCAGATTGTCAATGGCGTGGCATGGAAAGTGGCGACTATACACAAGCGACTTTTTACCAGTTAGAACTGAATCAATAAGCCTTGTTAGTTGGCTAGCATAACTGATACTCGAACTCCTAATGCCTATTAGGAGTTCTTCTTTTCAACTCTATCTACCCAGCAATCGGCTTTTGACCTGATGAAATGGTTTCTGCGCTCTTAAGCAGCATATAAATACAAGTGGTAATTAAACACACACCTAAGTAGATAATTAAACCGTTACTTGCCTGAGTAAATGTGGTCGCTAATAACGGGCCTAATACTGAACCTACGCTATAGCACAACAGCATCATCTCGGTAGCAGACACCATTTTTTCAACGGGTAAGCTATCGCAAGCTAACGTAATGGCTATTGGGTAAAGGGCAAAACTGCTCGCCCCTAGCATTAATAAGCTTAACGCCATCATGACAACACTCGTTGACTCCAATACGCCCATGACAGCCAAGCAACCCAATAGACAAAAAATAGCCATCAGTAAGCTCTTGCTCATGCGAGTCGACATGGCACTCGCCGCAGGTTGAACTAGCATGCCGCCCAGTATAATACTCGCCATTAATAACCCCGTATGCTCAGCATAAGCACTTGAATGGCTAAGATAAGACGGCATCAATCCATAAATAGGCCCCAATAATAATCCCGACACAATACAACCAATAATCGCAGGACGACTAATATGGCGAATTTCTTTGCGGTTAATCGATTGTTGGTCATGACTAATCGGCTGACCTGAACGAATCAATACAGGCGCCAGAGTCGCTAAAAACAGTAGTCCTAATACATACAGATAAGGTTGTATGCCTTCGGTGCCTAAGACAGAAATAGCCAGTTGCCCTACAGCACTACCGCCATAAAGCGCCGCCATATATAAACCTAAGCGCTTTGCTCGTTGCTTAGGACAATTAGCCATGAGTAACCACGATTCAACCACCACAAATACCCCTGCTACAGCCATACCTGCAATAAACCTTGCAGCGAGCCAAGTCACCTGATGAGGAATGAGTAGCATTAACGCCACAGTCAAACCCACAAGAGATAAAAAAATAATAAAGGCGCGTCGGTGCCCTAGCTTTTTAATGACCCCTTGAATACAAGTTGCCCCTAACAGCAAACCAAAATAAAACACACTGGCAAGCCAAGGCGTTAAAGATTGATTGATACCAAAATGAGCTAATGACAATGGAATAAGGCTCATTAAAAAGCCCGATGCGACAGCGAAAAATGTTAAACCAACTACAGGGGTAACAATGTTGTTTTCAACATTGCCATGCTTGATTATCGTCAATTTCGTACTACTTAATGTAAGATTTTGGAAGGGTAAAGCGTTCTTGTCGGCTAAAGGTGAGAAAGCCCTATAGACTATTTTCGGCGAATGTATTCCTGAAGCGAAAATAAGTAAAGATAAATTTTATCCTGATGCTAAATTGTGCAAATAAATATCAAATATTGCTGTTTAGATCATATTATTGCTCAGCAAGCACTCATAAACTGCAAGCAAACAGAGCAGCATCATCCATCTAAAACGCCAAGGATAAAAATGGGCAGATGATAAAAGACACCATATCCCCTAAATAAACCATTCATTATGAGCAACTGAGACCATATCAACACTCAAGTGAAACTTTTAATAGTTTATGGATTTTTAGTGTCGATAATAACTTGTAATAAAAGACACTGATTAATCGCGCTTTAAGCCCAGATTTATTAAGGTTTGTCCAATGAATATGACACTATCAAGGTAAAGGGCACTACCTGAATCAATTGCATTATCGAGTGTTTTTCCCTTTTCAGTGTATTGTGACCAGTGATAACAAATAAAAGCACAAAACAGATAAGCACCAAACCAATGCCAAAGGCCATGAGAGGAATCAAGTATCATCATCCATGTTATTTCGGTCACAATTAAACTGACTAAAATACCAAAGAGTATGGCAATGAAGGATTGAAACAAAGCAGGTAATTTGGCTGATAACAGTAAAATAATACCCAGCATGAATGCAATAAATATCAAACCGTCGCATAAAGGTAGAAGAATTTCTTGGGGGAGAATATAACTGAGTAACAAGGTCGGCCCTGTTGTCATCAATGTATAGCCAATAAAGCTATATAGGGGTTTTTGAGACTTAACGCCCAATAGCACGCCTAATACAATAATGCTTAAATACCCCCCCATGACCCAAAGCACCCCCGCTTTTAATAAGTCATGTTGCGGCATATAAGTAATCACAGCATAAATACAGCTAATTCCCCACAATAACACTAAGCCTAAGACAATATTAAATGCCCATGAACTTAACTCGCGGTCCTTATAAAATAACCATCGAAAATACTCAATTACGCCTCTATCTTGCATAGTGCCACCATCATCAAATCTGACTAAATCATTCATAAAGCGGTAGTTTACTTAAGCTTAAATACAGCAAAAGCTTACTCACAGTAATAAATCAGACCTAAAGAATATTTCTAATGGAATTTTTACAAAAAGTGACATAAATCAGGTTATGTTCGCCATTGAAAAGAGACCTAAAAACCTAAAATGAAATAACTTATCTACACATGATACAAAGTTTAACAAAAACAGTGTGTTAATGATTGATATTTGCACGTTTCATGAAAAAACAAAAACCATTTACTGTTATTATCTGTTGCGAAAAAATTAAAAATAACAATTTATATCATAGTGTTACAGGATGAACATGTTTAAAATAACTAAAAATAATATGCTTAAGTATTTACCTATTTGTATCGTTGCCGCCTTTGCTACTTCAGCTCACGCAAACAACCACAGTTTTGACGCCCGCGCTCTTGCCATGGGTGGTGTAGGCGTAAGCACTGCAGATTACCTCACTGCCCCTTTTCACAACCCAGCGCTAGCGGCGAACTTTAAAGAAAATGACAATGTCGGTTTATTGATCCCTTCACTGGGCGCACATGTTAACGACCCAAGCGATCTTATTGAGAATGTTGAAGATTTTTCTGATGTGTATGATGATTTCAAGTTCTTGGAGAATCCCACTGAAGCCGACGCCCAAGTAGTGATTGCTCAGCTTAAAAAGGTGCAAGGCAACTATGCTCAAGTGCAAGCGGGCACCCAGTTAGCCATTGCTATTCCAAGCAACCTTGTTGCGGTTAATTTATTTGCTCAAGCCTATGCTGACGCCTTAGTATTTGCTGATATTGCCGATGAAGATCTCGATCCAAGTAACATCATCAATCAGGATATCAATTCACAAGCGCTAACAATGGGCGTCATCATATCTGAAATAGGCGTTAGCTTAGCAAACTCGCATCAGTTTGAGTCTGGTAGCCTTTTTTATGGTGCTTCACCTAAGTACCAAACTGTGAATACCATCAATTATATTACCGACATTGAAAACTTCGAGTTTGATGATTGGGATGATGATCGCTACCAGAATGATGATAGTAACTTCAACTTAGATGTAGGTATCGCCTTTCAACACAAGGATGGTTATGGATTCGGTTTTGTCGGTAAAAACCTAATCAAAAATAGCTATGACACTGAAATAATTGAAGGGGTAAAAGGACAGTACGAACTCAGTCCGACTTACACAGTCAGTGCAAATTATCAAAATAGTTACTTAGTAGCAGCTATTGATGTTCAGCTTAATGAGTCTGAAGGTTACAGCGAGATCAGTGGAACGTCGACCTTGTTTGATGCCACCCAAGATAATCAACAAATTGCTGCAATTGGTATCGAATTTTTCCCAGATAGTTGGGTAAAATTACGAACGGGTTATCAAACGGACTTAAGCAATAACACTGATGATAGTATTACAGCAGGTATCGGCTTATCGACCTTCAGCTTATTCCACTTCGACTTATCAGCAAGTTACAGCGATGAGAACAATATGGGCTTTGCTATACAGACTGGATTTACTTTCTAGTTCGATTACATAGTTCGTTCAAAAATAAGCTGATATTGCATCAGCTTATTTTTATCACAGCAAGCTTTAGTAGCAAGCAGTTATTGTGTCAGTCGCTCACATGTTGAGTTGTACTCGTTAAGCTCAATAACCCCTTGTAAAATGAAACCATGATAGCGAGCTCTGACTAACTGATAGTCCATATCCGGAGCAAAGTAATAGGTCACTTCCTCAGCTCCTGACTGCTCAACAGGGATCAATTTCATTTCCCCCCATGGTTCAATTGTTGCCTTAATCGTGGGTTTAACATACAACTGATACGGCTCGATATCATCTGAAGCTTGTCTAACTAACGCAAACTGACTGCGACCTTGCATTAACAATTGACGCATTTGAATCGCTAAAGTATCGACATCTCTTAGCGGTATGTGAGCCGATTTATAGCGGTCGATATCGCCATCAATATCCACCTCTGATTCAAGCCCGTCCTTACTTAAAGAGACTTTCATATCCCTTGCACGAAACCCTGTGACTAACTGATGAAATCGCTCAATGATCCATTCTTCGGTCGTATCAGACCATGACAGTTCTGCTCGTTGATCATATTGAGTGCCGATCCCTAAAATGCTCGCTTTACTTGTCGAGGTAACCACCGCTGACTTACCCTGCCAATTTTCCGCTCTTTTCATTGTGCCAGTATGAATACCACTGAGATAAATGTCGTAATTGGCATGACGGGTGCACTGCTTTTTTGTAGATAGCTTTTTTGTAGGCTGATTTTCTACTAACTGACTTTTTACTGATTGATTTTCTACTAACTGATTTTCTTCAAGCGCAGCAATAACCTGCTGACTGAAAGACAACATTAAGACTATGGCGAGCAAACGCTTAAGCGGAAAAAAATCAATCGGCAAGATCATCAAAATACTTCGTTCACATTTAAGTAAAAGTTAGTTTCGTTTTCGCCCACACCAACATCAAAACGTAAGTTAATATTGTCTTTGATTTTAAATCGGAAACCTGTGCCGTATGAGGCTAATAGCTCTTCAGTTAAGTCACTGACATTAGGTGCAACACTGCCAACCGCGCCCCAAAATACCATGCCATAGCGTTGGAAAATCGGTAAACGATACTCAACTTGTCCCATCATCATTTGCTCGTCACGGTATCGGCCTTTAATGAAACCACGCATGGCACTAGAACCACCCAAGTCAGGCAACATATTCCAAGGCACATCACCACTGGTAAAATTACCTTGGACTTGCCAAGCAATTAGACCAGGAGCATTAGCTAAAATAGACGTTGAGCTTAAATCAATATAGTTGGCTAACTCGATATTATAGGTCGAAAAAGTAGAATATTCGCTGTTTTGATAAAACCCTGCATCAATTTGAAATAACCAACCTTTAGTGGCATTCAAACGATAGTCACGGGAGTCGTAAATACTGGTGACGACAACACCAGAACTAAAGTTACTCGGCAATAGGCTGTTTTCGTCAACCGGCTCACCAGTTTCAACTAATTCCAGTTTTTCAGCACTAGAATAAGTAAAATCAGCTCCAACACCTAAAAAGTAATTGTCAGCAATTTCTGTCATCCAACGAGGTTTAAAGCCATAAGCTTGCTCTTCATACTCATGGTGATTGGCATCGATATTGCCATCTTCAATGCCTTGGCCATAGTAGACTGCAGCTTCATTGTATAGCTCTAAATCCAGTAACAGCCTTTGTTTACCACCATTGAAAAACGTCATGTTTTCAACTTCAATACCATAGGAGTTATTCATCGACACAAAAGAGTTCAGCACCAACGATGAAGGCTGCTCTTCCGATGTAGAACCTTCGGTTTTATATAAGCCTACCATCAACAATCCCACGCCAAATTTTTTCTCAGGCGTGTAATAAGCAGTTGGTAAGTAACTCATATCAATCGGTTTGCTGTCATCAAATTCACCATCAGCACCAAACACAGATAAAATGTCATCGACCCAAGTCGGCTCCATATCTTTTGGTGTTTCAAATAGTGGTTCAACAGCAACTGCAGCACTTGAAAATGCTAATAAGGTAGGTAATAAAATCCGTTTCATAATGACTCTAATCTGATATGAAGCAAAGCGGGATGAAAGCCTTGTGGCTTGATTGCGCGCATTCTACCATTACAAGAGTATTCGACCATTAATTTTTGTTTAGCTAATGATATTTCTAGCTGTAAATCAGTGTTCAACAAGCGAGAACTTGAACGTTAACTCACTATTCTGACTTGGTTTTTACCGCTATATTTGGCGATATATAATGCTCTGTCTGCATTTTTAATCATAGGCTCAAACCTTGCTAAAGTTAACGGGGTATCCTCAAACTGATTGGCTACTGAACCTGCCACACCAAAACTAGCGGTTAAGGTTAACGAAAGCTCTAGCGCTAAAAATTCAACTTTTTCTATCGCTTCTCTTATCACTTCAGCTTGAGTAATGGCACTATCGCGAGAGGTATGAGGTAAAAAAACAATGAACTCTTCACCGCCCCAGCGCGCTGAAATATCACCTTGGCGGCAGGATTCAGAAATCACTTTCGCAATGGCTTTCAACACCTCATCACCAACACTATGACCATGAGTGTCGTTAACATCTTTAAAAGAGTCGACATCGATTAATAATAACGATGCGTCACCCTTCTGATAAACGATCTGCTGCCAAAGGGGCTCAGTTAATTCTTGAAACCCTCTACGATTATTTAACTCAGTCAGTGGATCGGTGCGGGCGTATTTTTCAGCAATTAATTTATCAATCTGAGCAACTCTAAATTGGCGCGCCAAAATCGAAGCTAACAAAATGGCTTCGAACGCCATGCCGACTTCAATAGCCTTAAAGGTGTAGTCGTTATAAGGCACTAACACCCCCGCAACTGCCAATGTTGAGATAGTGATACATATGGCGGCAGTGACAGAGGAAAGAATAAAAATCACTGCAAATGGTTTTTTAGCATTCAGCGCTTTAACGCCCATGGCGATAAATAGCACCACAAAACAGGTGTTAAGTAAAAACGCTAGCACCATGGAGAAAAACAACTGATTGAAAATAAAACCAATCAGCATTCCGAAAGGAATGTATAAGGTAGTGCGTAACACAAATCGATCTAATCCAGGAGCATACTCCTTTGTTTGCAGTAATGAACGAGCAAAATGCAATCCAGCTACGCTGTAAGTAATCATGAGGAATATATCGAGCCAATCTTGAAAGTAAACACCAAAATCATAGGTAATAATGGTGTGTAATTGGCCCGTATAAGACAGACTATTAAGCACAAAACCTAGAAGATATAAGCCGTAAAGACAATATTCTCTCTGTCGAATAAATACAAAAAGCACCAAATTATATAGCGCAAGCGCCAGCATAATGCCGTATAAAGCGCCATATTGATAACCGCTATTAATATCACGATGAATGGCTTGTTCTAATGAGCTAAATTGTATCGGCAGTGCCATCGGGCCTTTTGTTTCTACGCGCATAATGACTTGGGTTTCACCCGAAACAAAGGCGTGTTCAAATGCGTAAAAACGATATTGCATGGGTCTTGACTCAAAGGACAAGCCATCGCCACCAGCAATATGTTGCGCCACTTTTCCATCTTGTATTAGCCAAGTATCGATGTAATCAATCCAGGGTGTTTCAACTGATAGTCGGTAAGGAGTTGGCGCATGTGATGTGTTATTGACCGTAAACATCATCCAGACTGGAGTTACATCAATGCCTAAAGAAATAGAGTTACTGCTGCCACGAGTGAGCGAGCCCGTTTCAAAATGCTCAAGGGCTTGGCTCAATGAAAGCTTGTTATTTTGCTCTCTAAAGTACTGAGTTTGCTTACCCAGGCTGCCTTGCTGGAACTCAGGAATAACGATGGTATCAGCTTTAACAGAAGTACTCAGCACACAAGCACACACAACAAAAGTGAGTAACAGCCCCCAAAGGAGAGAATGTAAACTTTCGTTACTGAGCGCTATATTATTATCGTTTTTTAAGTCGCTAAGCTTGGGCATAAATGACGATGTGAAATTATTGTTATTTTATTTATAGTAGCATTTAACCCAAAAATCTTCGATATGAATAGTGTAAGAATAAATGCAGCACTGAAATTGCAATATCTCCACTGAAGTAGGCACGACATAGTCCAGCAACAATAACATCAAGGTCTATGGCGGTTTATCTAATATCTTCAACTACACCCAAATAGAAGAAGGTGAATCACCACTGTTTTATGATGCTGATGGCGGCTATGACGTAGCTTACATCTATGGTCCACTTCATGGTCGAGAATTCTATGTTGCCGTTGAAGGCAAGCTTTAACTGCCTAGTGCTACTGACAGCTTTAGCTGTCGGTAGCACTGCCAGTGCAGATCATGCGAATACCGCACTTTCTGTGGCGCAAATCCAATTAAAGGATTTGCGCACCAGTCAATCCTCGGTGAGTTACCATGCAGAAAAACCTACCGTGTTGATGTACTTTCAACCCGATTGCAGTTGGTGTAAAAAGCAGGGCAAAATAATCACAGAGCTATTAGGCGAATGTGGCAATAGCGTGCACTTTACTTTAGTCGGGGATAAAGGCTCTAAAAGCCAACTCAAACGCGAATTACGTCATTTTTCAGCCGATATACCCTCTAAGCAAAGCAATAAAATGTTTGTACGTAAAAGCGGTGGCGTGAAAGGCTTTCCAACCACTTTAGTACTTGATACCCAAGGACATGTATTGGCTAAACGCCGTGGTTTTACCTCTGAAACCATGTTACGCAGATTAACCAACGAACTCAGCCAAGGTGAATGCGCATTGTAATCACAATTTGTATTTAAATATTCTTGGCTATTTCACTCTTTCTGAAATGATTTACTGCTTTATTAGGTCTCATTCTTTATCAAGATAACCAGCGAGACCAGTTGTACTTTACAACTGAATAAGGCGAAGTCTTCCAAAGGATATGAGATGAAATTACTGACGACACTATTACTGCCACTGATATTATTCATCATGGCAGGCTGCACCAGCTTAAATAAACACCCCATCTATAATAACGAAGGTTACGCTGTTTCTGGATATGATGTTGTCGCTTATTTTACTGACAATAAAGCCGTAAAAGGTGACCGCCAATTTCAGATTGAATACCAAAGCACACAGTGGTTGTTTGCCAGCCTGCAGCATCTACAGTTATTTGAACAATCCCCTGAGCGATATATACCGCAATACGGAGGATACTGCGCCTATGCCATGAGCAGTGGCTTTGTGGTCAGTAGTGACCCACTCGCTTTTACCGTATTTGAAGACAAACTCTACTTAAACTACAGCTTGAGCGTGAGAGAAAATTGGCTTGGAAACAAACACCAATTCATCAAAGAAGCGGATGAACATTGGCTTGAGAAAACCAGCCACTAATTCGTCAACAAAAAGGCCAGAATAAAGCTATTCTGGCCTTTTTTAAGTTGTGCTAGGGGTTGGACTTTGCTGGTTGAGTTTTTCGAGATAAAAACGGATTAAGCGCCGCAAGTGGATTACCGCCTAGCAATCTAGGCAAAAATCGCGAAAAATAACCTTGAAAGCTCAACATCTCCTAATTATGCACCCCGATAAATTCGCTACTTAACCCAGCGCATAAGCTCATTGGCATTCATTAATGCATACTGCCTTTTCACCAACTTACCTGCTGGCTCAAAAAGGAGTACCTCAGCAGGTCTGGCTTGATACTTGCCAATAAACTGGTCACCCTCTGGGGTACCGATCCTTGCAATAAGAAAAGCAACATCATCACCTAATGCACCACGAGCCTCATTCATTTGCTCTGTCTGGCTATTACTTACAGCAAGGTTGGGATCATAGACAAATACGACTGCAGAGATACCCGAACCAATATCCTCATGGGAAGTTTTAAAACCTTTAGGCAAAACCGAAAAAACTACCGCAACCAATACGATAATAGCAGCGACAATACCCAAGCCCACTAAAGGCTTGCGGCGAGTAGTGTTTGAATTAGAAGTCCCCATAATAGCAATGCTCTCTTTAAGTGTTGAATTAATTGACGTCGTAACAGACTGTAACAACCCTACCTGAGGCCAAGATTAAATCAATATAATGAGCTTGAACTTAGCAGTAATTTATAATTTGTCTGCTTTAAAAATCGGTTCACACTGTCCAACATTCAGATAAAGAAGCACTACGGCGGCCAAGCTTAAATTAACCCAAGCTTAAATTAACCCAAGCTTAAGAAGCTATATTTAAGAAGCTAATAACTCTAAAAGACATGGCCTTATTTAGCGAAATTCTGCCTAAAAATGTAATCTCATGCAACAAATCTCATTTGCAAAGCAGGCTCGCAAATTCAATTACATTTGCGACATTGATCCCATTAATGTATTCACTATACAATGCTGCAAAAATTTTGTGTTGCTAACGTTTTAGGTGGTATTCGCTTTGTTTAAACAACGCTTTCAAGATGTCAGTCTAAAGGGAGATATATTTGGTGGTGTTACTACTGCCATTATTTCATTACCACTTGCTCTCGCCTTTGGTGTAGCGTCAGGTGCTGGCGCAGAAGCGGGGTTATGGGGCGCCATTCTCGTTGGTTTTTTTGCCGCATTATTTGGCGGTTCTTCGACACTAATTTCTGAGCCTACGGGCCCAATGACAGTGATCATGACGGCTATTTTGACCACCATGGTGGCCAAATACCCAGAATCAGGCGTAGCAATTTCATTTACCATTGTAATGATGGCTGGTGCATTTCAGTTTTTGCTGGGTATGCTCAAATTAGGTAAATATGTCACCCTAATGCCCTACAGCGTAGTGTCTGGTTTCATGTCTGGCATTGGTATCATTCTTATTATCTTACAGTTGTCGCCACTTTTAGGCCATGCAGCTCCTGCTGGCGGTGTTATTGGGACACTTAATGCGCTGCCAGAGACCTTAATAAACATAGATTTCAAAGAACTATTTTTAGGCATATTAACCCTAGTCACTTTATTTTTATTCCCACAAAAACACCGTAAATATGTCCCCGCACAACTGGTCGCGTTAATCGCAGTCACATTACTGTCGATCATATTTTTTGATGATGACAGCATACGCCGAATTGGCGAGATCCCAGCAGGCCTTCCTTCAATCGTCATCCCGCATATCAATAGTGAAATCTTCACCACCATGATTATTGATGCCTTAGTGCTCGGAACTTTAGGCTGTATTGATACCTTACTGACAGCCGTGATTGGCGACTCATTAACCCGTAAAGAACATGATTCAGATAAAGAATTACGCGGCCAAGGTTTAGCTAATATGTTGGCCGGTTTATTTGGCGCATTACCCGGTGCAGGCGCAACGATGGGCACAGTAACCAACATTCAAGTAGGTGCGCGCTCACCGGTTTCAGGCATGACTCGTGCGCTGGTTTTGGCCTTAGTGGTACTTGTCGCAGGTGGATTAACCGAACCTATTCCGATGGCGGTACTGGCTGGTATTGCTGTCTATGTGGGCTTTAACATTTTAGATTGGAGCTTTATTCAGCGCGCTCATAAAGTCAGTGTTGCAGGCATGGCCATCATGTACGGCGTTATGCTGCTTACTGTGTTTGTCGATTTGATTGTTGCGGTCGGATTAGGGGTGTTTATCTCAAACATCATCATTATTGAACGCCTTAGCCGTGAACAAGCTCGCCAAGTCAAAGCCATAAGTGATGCAGACCAAAACACGGTACCACTCACGCAAAGCGAAAGTGATTTATTGGATCAAGCCAACGGCAAAGTGTTGTTCTTTTATTTGTCGGGGCCGATGATTTTCAGCGTATCGAAAGCAATATCACGTCAGCACAACAGTATTAGCGAATATGAAGCGATGATTTTAGATTTAACCGACGTCCCCATGATTGATGTGACAGTCGGTTTAGCACTAGAAAATGCGATTAAAGATGCCCAAGATGCTCATTGTGAAGTGTTTTTATTGTGCCCAAATCCGCAAACCCGTGAGCAATTAAATAAGTTCCGTGTGATTGACTCCTTGCCTGAACAAAATACCTTCTTATTCCGCTATGAAGCGCTACAAGCGGCGTTGAAGCATGTGGGCCTTAACAATCAAGCCAAGGTAGGACATAGCTAGTAATAACTAATAGCCATTAGCGCAAGGCACCTCAAAGCTAAAGTCGTGCGCTATTAGCATCAGTAAAATGGCAATGGATTTGCCAAGCAAGAAAAAATATCTACAGCTTTGAAGTGCATCAATATCAATATTTGTTCTACCTACAATTAAGTTAGCGCCTTGAATTTAAGTAAACTCATCAGTGCCGATAAATAACCTAAACTTATTATCTTGATGAAAGATAAAATGATGAGTGTGGATTAGCATCATTGTGGTATTGTTCGAAAATCGCTGATGAGTAGCGATTTTTATTTTAAAGGTTGGATTACCAATGGAACAAATGTTTGAGAAATTGATGTATGCATCACGCTGGATCATGGCGCCAATTTATCTAGGATTAAGCCTGATTTTGATTGCACTGGGTCTGAAGTTCTTTCAGGAGATCTTTCATATCTTACCAATTATCTTTCAAATGAAAGAAGTTGATTTAGTGCTAATTGCCTTATCACTGATTGATATCACTTTGGTTGGCGGGCTTATCGTGATGGTGATGTTTTCAGGCTATGAAAACTTTGTCTCACAACTTGATGTCGCTGATAAAGATGAAAAGCTCAACTGGCTTGGCAAGATGGATTCTGGCTCGCTTAAAAACAAAGTCGCGGCCTCAATTGTCGCCATCTCATCGATTCATTTATTGAAGGTGTTTATGAATGCCGAAAATATCGAAAACGACAAAATAATGTGGTACTTACTTATCCATATCACTTTTGTGTTATCAGCCTTTGTCATGGGCTATCTCGACAAAATAAGCCGCACCAAATAATCACTATTTGTGCTAACTCATTAGAGAAATAACTAAGCAAATAACTAGATAAATAACTAGATAAATAACTAAGCAAATAACTAGATAAATAGCCCTGCAAATAATTGGGGTAGCAATAAGCTACCCCAAAAAATTTCAGCTACAGCTTGTATGACTAGATAATAAAACTAATCATACTTATGCCTATAAAATCATCTCAGCAAGTACAAAGCCTATAATTACTGAACTCACAATAGACACCACACCCGGTATCACAAAAGGATGATTAAATACCCATTGACCAATGCGGGTAGAGCCAGTGTCATCCATTTCCACAGCAGCCAACAAGGTTGGATACGTTGGCAATACGAATAACGCACTCACTGCTGCAAACGAAGCAATGGCCGCCTCTGGGCTAACCCCTAGCATAAATGCTGATGGCATTAACGCCGCAGTTGTTGCTGCTTGCGAGTACAGCAACATGCTAGCTAAAAACAAAATAATAGCCAACATCCACGAGTGCTCTTCTAACAAGCCACCCGATAGCGCTTTAATCTCTTCTAAATGCCCAGAAACAAAAGTATCACCAAGCCACGCTACACCTAATACACAAATACACGCGCTCATACCCGACTTAAACGTCGCAGCATTAAGCACCTCTGCCGTATCCACTTTACAAAACAGGGTAATAGCGGTGGCGGCGGTTAACATAAAGACCATAATGGCTTCATTTCGCGGTAATGTCGGATTCTCAATAAGTGCAACAGCATCACTAATCGCCGTGGCATAAAACACCACCGCCACAATAGCGACCAGAAAAACCATCACTGAACGCTTCGCGCTCGCAGGTAACTCAATGCTATTTGTTTCGCGTTTGCTCACTAAACCTTGCGCAACACGTTCTTGATAAACCGGGTCATCTTTTAACTCTTTACCCATAAATTGGGCAACAAAAGCACCGACCATACAAGCAAGAAAAGTAGAGGGAATACAAATCATCAATAAACTGATATAGCCCACGCCTTTACTTTCAAGCATGCCACTCATAAGCACAACTGCAGCTGAAATCGGTGACGCTGTAATCGCAATTTGAGAGGCAACAACGGCAATACTTAATGGCCTTGAGGGACGAATGCCCTGCTCTTTAGCGACTTCAGCAATAACGGGCAAAGTGGAAAATGCTGTATGTCCCGTACCCGCAAACAATGTCATTGTGTAAGTCACAACTGGGGCTAAAAAAGTTACCTGCTTAGGGTTTCGGCGTAAGATCCTTTCTGCAATATTAACTAAATATTGCAATCCACCCGCAACTTGCATCGCCGCAATCGCTGCGATGACTGACATGATAATCAAAATCACATCAATAGGAATGGTACCTGGGGTCATACCTAACCCAAGAGTTAACACCAACACACCTAAACCACCAGCAAAGCCAATACCAATGCCGCCAATCCGTGCGCCGATAAAGATGGCAGCTAATACCACCACTAACTCAATTGTTACCATAAATCCTCCCAAGCCATAATTGCGCGCACTCTACTGCAAAGCTAATAGATCTTATAGATGATTAAATCAATAAAACCTTAATTAGCAGAACAATTATCAATAAGTGTTAACTAGGGCGTGTTGTTCATTACGGGTTGAGTTTTGTTCGAGATAAAACCGATTAAGCGCGGCGAGTGAATTGCCGCCTAGCAATTTAAGCCCTCTTTGTTCGCAAAAAACGCTCAACAATGCAGAATCCGATTTAGCCGCCCCCTACGGGCAGCGTTTGTTGTCCATTTTTACGACGTTATCGGCTTTATTATGCAGAATAAAATGTGTTGTGCGCAGAAGAGGTTTACCCTTGGCGATTTACTCTGGGTTTCTTTCGGCGCATTAACTTCGTACCCTGATTTCCCAGGCCTTATTTCCCACACCTTATTTCCCACGTCTTGTTTCCCACATATTAATTCCCACGTATTAATTAAGGCGTGTCTTTGTGAAGTAATTCCATCAAGCCAACGAGTGCGGCAAACAGTACGGCGCCAACAGGCCAAATAATCCAAGTGATACCCCAAGCCATTGTCCAAAAGCTCCAGCCAAGATAGATAGCAATCAGCAAGGGCCAATAAAATCCAGCCAACTTCTCCGCTCGTTTAGTACGTCTAGTTGTCTCTGTCTCTTTAACGGCTTCTTTCAATACATTGCTATAGGCATCATATTTTGCTGAAACCGGTAAAATAATGAATAGGCCAACTGCAATGATAAAAAGCAGTACATCTATCATTAATAAAACGATATCTTGCTCAAAAGAAAAAATACTCACGCACAGCAGCGGAACAAAGCTAACAATAAAACAGAAGATACCTACAGATAAACGCAAATTATAAGCCGGTCTAAACTGTTTACGCTTTTCATGAAACACGCTGTGAACACCATAAGCGAGTTCAAATGGTTCATCTTCTATCGCCGCTATTTCATCTTGATATTGGTTTGTCTTGATAAAAAAGCTCACTCCAACTGACACCAAAATCAACACACTCACAATACCCAATGCCGCTGCGATATCACCCGTCATGTTTAATCGATTCGTTTCCGCCATCGCCATAAAGAAAAATAACGGCATTGCAGAACACACACACAAAACCACGCCTTTAGAAACAAGATTCGTCATTGCGATTTTATGCTCAACATACTCAGTCGCTTGCTCTAGGGTAATATGGTTAATGCCTGGTTCTTTGGCTTCCGTAGCAACTTCAAATTCCTCGTTCTCATCCTTTAGTAAGAAGTCTGTAGACACATCAAAAATCTGTGAAAGCATAATGATTTTATTTAAATCAGGAATGCTATTTGCCCCTTCCCATTTAGAAACAGACTGACGAGAAACATTCATTTTCTCAGCCAACTCTTCCTGCGACCAGCCCAGTTTCTTCCTTAATCTAATAATCTTATCTGCAAGTATCATTAGCGAGTCCTTTTAATCAATAATTGAGCAGCAAGCATAAGAAATCAGGCAGTTGCTCACTAGCAAGCCAGCTTGTTAATCTGTCAACCAGCAGTTGCGTTATTGATTATTAAGCCATATTTCAGCCATTTTTTGTATCTAATCGCTAAATAAGCACAGAATCTGAAACACGGTGCAAAATACTCTTCCACCCTATCGATATTAAAAAGCCCCGACATCTTATGCTGTCGAGGCGCTCAAATCTTGTCGCTTTATCCCTTCAGGTGACAAATCAGCAAGCATCATTTCAGGCATGGTTAACCAATATCGTGGCCACTAATTCAAACAAGTTACGCCTACCCTGACAGCTCCCATTATTAGCGTTTTAATACCGCGCTATCTCAGCCATTTTCTTCACTTAAAACTCAACATGAATAGCGCTCATGTTGTAGCGGAAATTTAATCAATTTTCATCAAGTAATGAAACACGTATAAATCAAACACAGCTTAGAAAAACTTGAAACTGCTGACTGGCAGTTATCAAAAAGCAGCAAAATACTAAAAATATTAACCAATATTCAGCTTTGATTACACAAGATGGGTTACCAGAACATCATGAATAACGAATTTACTTTTACGATTAAAAACATCTGTCTCGATGAGAACTACCAGCCATCAGACAGTACCCGTATTACCACTAACTTTGCTAATTTGGCCAGAGGTGAGAGCCGCCAACAGAACTTACGTAATGCGTTAAAAATGATTGATAATAGTTTTAATGCGTTAGCTTACTGGGACAACCCAAAAGCTGACCGATATTCAGTTGAACTTGAAATTGTCTCTGTTGATATGGAAATTGAAAACAGTGGCCAGACGTTTCCCTCCATTGAAGTATTAAAAACCCATATTATTGATCATCAAACCAACGAGCGTATTGAAGGCATAGTCGGCAATAACTTCTCATCTTATGTCCGTGATTATGACTTTAGCGTATTGCTGTCTGAGCATAATAAAGGCCAGAGCCAATTTAGCATTCCTGATACCTTCGGCGACTTACACGGCAAGCTGTTCAAGTATTTTGTTAATTCAGATACCTATATACAGCACTTTAAAAAAACACCCGTAATATGCCTGAGTGTGTCAGACAACAAAACCTATCAGCGCACGGGCAATCAACACCCATTATTAGGCTATGAATACCAGCCTAATGAGTCATCGTTAACCGAGCAATATTTCAAAAAGATGGGTCTACAAGTGCGCTATTTTATGCCGCCTAAAAGTGTGGCGCCTTTAGCATTCTATTTCTTTGGAGATTTACTCAATGATTACAGCAATCTTGAGTTAATTAGCACCATCAGCACCATGGAGACGTTTCAAAAGATATACCGACCTGAAATTTATAACGCGAATGCCGTGGCAGGTAACTGTTACCAACCTAACTTGAGCAATCAAGATCACTCTATCACTCAGATTGTTTATGACCGAGATGAGCGCAGTAAATTAGCCATTAAACAGGGTAAATTTGCCGAGGAGTACTTCATCAAACCGTATCAAGCCATTCTAGAACAATGGTCTGCGAGCTACTCGCTTTAATCGGCAGTGCTATTAACAAACACATGAATAATCAAGTGCATAAATAACTAGTACATGAATAACCCGCACCAATAACAAGTGCTAAAACAAGTACATGAATAAACAATCGCAATCGAAACAATTTTAGCCAAACGGACAGCAGCTCTTATGACGACGAATACAGTGAAAACATTACTGCCAACATCAACGGCTGGCAGTTTACCTAAACCTTCATGGCTGGCAGAACCAGAAGCGCTATGGTCACCTTGGAAATTACAGGGTCAAGAGTTGATTGACGGTAAGCACGATGCGCTGCGTTTGTCGCTGCATGAGCAACAACAAGCGGGTATTGATATCGTCAGTGATGGCGAACAAACCCGCCAACACTTTGTGACCACCTTTATTGAGCACCTAACGGGTGTCGATTTTGAACAGCGTAAAACCATTAAAATTCGTGACCGTTATGACGCCAGCGTTCCAACAGTAGTCGGTGCGGTTTCTCGGCCAAAGTCAGTGTTTGTTGAAGACGCAAAAATACTGCGACAACAAACCAATCAACCGATCAAATGGGCGCTACCTGGCCCTATGACCATGATTGACACTCTTTATGATGCCCATTATCAAAGCCGTGAAAAACTGGCTTGGGAGTTTGCCAAAATTCTTAACCAAGAAGCCAAAGAGTTAGAGGCCGCAGGCGTTGATATTATTCAATTTGATGAGCCTGCATTTAATGTATTTTTTGACGAAGTGAATGAATGGGGTATTGCTTGTTTAGAGCGAGCCATTGAAGGGCTTAAGTGTGAAACAGCGGTGCATATTTGCTATGGCTACGGCATAAAAGCCAACACAGATTGGAAAAAGACCTTGGGCTCAGAGTGGCGCCAATATGAGCAGGCTTTTCCTAAGCTGCAACAATCTAATATCGATATTATATCGCTGGAATGTCACAACTCCCATGTGCCCATCGAACTGCTTGAGCTTATTCGCGGTAAAAAAGTCATGGTCGGCGCTATTGATGTCGCTAGCAACAGCATTGAAACACCAGAAGAAGTCGCCAACACCTTACGTGAAGCGCTTAAATACGTCGATGCTGATAAGCTGTACCCATGCACTAACTGCGGCATGGCGCCGTTATCTCGTGATGTCGCAAGAGGAAAGTTACAAGCATTAACAGCAGGGGCTGATATTGTTCGAAAGGAACTATCAATGAGCGAACGATAAAAGCGTAAACCCCGAGTTAGAAAGGCTAATGGTAAGTGCTTAACCTGAGCACTTACACAATCCTCCTAAAGTGAGAAGCTAAACAGACAGCTAAATAAACAAGTTATAGAAAAGGTTGTATCAACATACGCAACCCCGTAAAGAGTAATACCAAAGCAAAGATCTTCTTCAATTTAGCAGCATCCAGTTTTGCCCCGAGCGATGCACCAACCGGCGCAAATAACACCGTCAAAGGGACAATACACATAAAGCCAAATAGGTTAACTAGACCCAATGTCCCAGCTGGCGCATCGCTTGGAGTGATCCCCAATATCAGCATAGTCAGTGCTGCAGGCAATGAAATAATGAGCCCAATCGCCGCAGCCGTGCCAACAGCCTTATGCGCAGGATAATTAAATAACGTCAGTAATGGCACAGAAATAGTACCGCCGCCAATACCCACCATCGAGCTAAAAAAGCCAATTGAAGTGCCCATCATCGTTTGGCCCGCTTTGCCGGGTAATTGTTGAAAAAGCGCAGACTTCCCCGTTCTCAATAACATGTTTAATGCTGATAAAGTTGCAATGATGGCAAACATCGCCGTCAAGATAGCGCCATCAACACGCGTCACAAGCCAACTCCCCAGTAAAACGCCGAGCAGAATAAATCCTCCCCAACGCTTCAGCAGTTCAAAATCGACATTGCCTTTTTGATTATGAGAACGAATCGAACTCACCGAGGTTGGCACTATGGTTGCCAGCGAGGTAGCAGTCGCAACCAACATAGCTGATTCAGCTGACACCCCAAAACCTTGAAACAAAAAATACAGTACAGGCACAATAACGATGCCGCCTCCTACACCCAACAAGCCCGCTAAAATGCCCGCTACGACACCAGTGGCAGCCAAAGCAATAATGGTAGACAGGTTTGCTGTTATAAATTCAATAATATTCATGCTCGTCGACTTCAATTTGTTTATTGTGACAATTCAACTAATTGTAAATAAACAGACTTAGTTGATGAATTGAATTGTATTCATCAATACATGAATCCAATTCAACATGAGTGGATAAGAGAAGAGCTGACATGTTGGGTTAGATTTACTTCATGATGATTTACAACATCCAGCAACTAAAAAGCCCGATACCTTTTAAGTATCGAGCTTTCAATTATCACCTTCATAATATGAATAAGATGAAGCGATATGATTCGATAGATTTTTACTCTGTTCCTGGTGAACCCTCTGCTATTTAACCCAAGCAAACCTTCAAAGGCCATTAATATAGCCTTCACGCACTTGCTTAGCTTCTGCAATAAACATTTCAAGTTCGGCTAGTGTTGGTGCAGTACCTTCTATATTGTAATCTTCAAAGAACTCTTCAATATCACTGCGTATTAATGAACCAGACTGCAAACATAACGTCTCGTTTTTCAACCATACATCAGGGGCTCGAAATGAAGGGCCTGTGTACCAGGAACAATAACTATAACCTTTGGATGTAAGTTTATTCTCTACGTAATAATTAAATAAAAACACACTAATGAAGAATATTGGTAGAACTATAGCAATACCTTTTATAAAGTACTCAGTGGCTAATTTAGGGCAAAAGTTAGTTAACCTTTGAATCGAAGCGAGCAAAAAGAAACAAAATGGAATTAAAAGCAAAATTAACGGTACTCTACCGCTATTTTCTTTAATAAAAATGGAATCTCCAATATTTGACATTATCCTAACTTCGCTATCAAAAACATTAGCTATTGCCATGCAAATAAACGCAATCAAAAATGGAAGCACTATACATAGAGCAACTTCTTTAGGTTGCAGTTCTGAAAGCTTTTTTTCTGCTCGCTTCCACTCAATCAACTTCATAATAACTATCGCCCAAACTCTAATTGTGGAATACCTAAAAATCGACTCAATACTCTATAGGGGTTTTCCTGATATTGTTTACTGACTTTGATCAACTTATTTTTCTCACTAAGTAAACCACTATTCAAACTCTTCTCTAGCTGAGTTAATTCAACTACAAGAAAATTAGTATATTGAGAAGTATCAGAAAAGCTATAAGCGAAAACAACTCCAACAGCAACAACAACTAGAAGTGGCGTAATAGCCGCCCCAGCTATAACACTTCCCGTAAAAATTCCAATTCCGGTTATAATAGCTTGGCTGGTTACAATAGCAGCTCCTGCCACAGCCATATCTATAGCTATCCCTGCGACAAAGTGATGCCAAGTAGCATTATCATTAAGTACCTGCTCTACAAAATGAAATGCAACAGAAAACACGATACTTACGACAAAGCCACCCTTAATCGCTTTATTAGCACTAAGTTTACCGACTCCGATGGTAAATAGCTTTGGATTGCTGGCAAGGTAGCGGGTACCGCTTAAGTGCCCCTGAAGGCCAGGGTAACTATTAATGAATACAGCGGGGGCATTACCATAGACTTTGATTTTAAATTTGCCAAACACATTACCTTGACGTTTCATCTCTGTGGCCAAAACAGTAAGTGCCGCCACATCATCAAGAACAGGATATAGACCTCCTGCAGTCTTTAACTTATCTTTATGCTTAGCCCAAATAGCTGGGCGCGAGTTATGCTTTGCTAACAGTGCATCAAGTGATTCTACTGCTTCCACTCGAGTCATTCCCTGCTTCATTTTTATCGATATGACATAATCAACAAACTCAGCTGAGCTCATCTGAATCAGGGTGTGATTATTGCCTGATAATAGGCTCTTGATTTGATGTTGACGTTGTCTCTCGGCAATTGCCCGACGAGCATAAGCTGACATAATACAATCCTTTTATGTGTAATCATTCCATTGATGCAATGCCTCTTATTTTACTGAGTTGAACGCAGTTGTATATTATCAATAAGAATAGTTTTTCCATCAAAAACTGCCCCGTCACAGAGGTGGACGGTGATGATGATGGCATCCCTTGTGAAAGACTGTGGTGTAATTGAATTTCGTGAATAGTTGAAGTGTTAACTCTGACCTGGTTTACTCGACTTATTTCAGATAGCCGACCACACTGCTCTTTGATAAAAGCTATTAGCGACGCAGCACCGCTATCCAGCGGCCAAGATTGAGTAAGCTGGCCAACGAGCCAGCCACGTAGGTTAGCGCCGCCGCTTTGAGAATCTTCTCCGCATGCTTTAGGTCACCGTCGTGCAGGTAGTTACCCTCTTTTAGTATGGGCAGCGCCTTGCCATAACTGGCGTCAAACTCCACCGGCAAGGTCACCAGATGCACAACAGTGCTTAACCCCATCGACAGCACGCCGATTAATATGGTCAACGCGCCAGCCTGCGGTATACGGGTGAGAATAAAGACCACTGGCGCCGCGAGCATCATCATGCCGGCAATACGCTCACCGACCATCGCGGTTCTAGCCAGCTTCTGTCGCATCAAAAACAAAGACTCGCCGCGAGAATCCTGCAGAGCATGCCCAACCTCGTGGGCGGCGACAGTCACTGCAGTCAGGGAGTAACCGGAATAGTTATCCGGCGAAAGGCGAACAGTCTTAGCCCCGGGATCATAATGATCGCCGTCAGGCGTCTCTTCAACCTTTACGTCATTTAGGCCAAAACGATCTAGAATATGGCGAGCAAGTTCACCACCGCTACCTTGATGACGGTAGCGATCAGTGGGCTGTTGGTACTTGCTCATGATGTGCTTAACCCACAAGCCAGGCAAGAAAACACAGCCCGCAATGACAATAATTAGAATGATCCATAACATGAAAACCAGTATGCCATAATCCTTGGTATAACTCTCACGGCATTTAAAGCCACTACACCACAATATTAATGGCATAGTTACCACTTGAATAATCAAACAGCTTTATGATCATCATAACTATAAGGAATGAAGTTTTAACTTACTTTATAGGAAATCATTTTATCGCTTTCAAACCCAGTTTATGAGTATTATAGTACTGATTATTATCAAGTTATGAATGGATGCTGTTGATAAATGATTCTCAAAACGAAAACCCTGCAAAACACCACTTCACCGCAAGCGATAGCGGGTCAAAAACAAGAGCAAAACGTGGCCTTCTTTTTACGCCGCGCCTTTAAAGACAACCCCGAAATACTGGTGATCAATGATTTCAAATTTAGTTTTAATGATGAAGTCGCCCAAATCGATCACTTGATCGTTTACCCCTATGGCTTTGTATTAATCGAATCAAAAAGCATTAAAGGCCATGTAAAGGTCAATCAGCAACAAGAATGGACTCGCAGCTATAACAACCAATGGACAGGCATCCCCTCACCCATCAAGCAGGTAGAGTTACAGCAAACCCTGCTTAAAGAATTACTCAAGCACCATAAAAGTGAAATGTTAGGAAAAGTGCTAGGCCTTCAACAAGGATTTAATGGCCGTTGTTGGGATCATCTCTGCGTAGTATCAAGTGATGCGGTTATTGATAGAAACACCATGCCGAAAAAAGTGTCTGACAAGTTAGTCAAATCTGAGTTTTTGGTGGATAAACTCAACGAAATAATGAAACTAAGAAATAAATTTTTACGGCTGGTCAATATTGAGGTTTCAAGACCTGATTTTAATCAAGAAGAACTCGACTCAATCGGTCAGTTCATCATAAGCCAGCATATCGATGGCAATAACCAAGCAAGTGCAGTGGTCGCTAAAGCCCCTGAGCCACTACAACAAGCACAACAACCAGTGCCAAAGCCAATACAACAGCAACAAACTCAAACAACAGCTCACAGCAATACCCCATTAGCAGACACTCAATCAGCAGCTCAAGCGAACCTAAGTTGTAAACATTGCGGTGAATCAACAAATTACATTCCAATGTACGGTAAGTTTGGTTACTACATTAACTGTAACCAATGCACTAAAAATACACCAATGAAACAGCCCTGTCCGCAGTGCCAAAGTAAAAATACTAGAGTCACCAAACGCAGTGAAACATATACCCTGCACTGCCAAAATTGCAGCGCAGAAAATCAGTTGATTTGAATGTTGTGGGGAATTACAGGAGGTTGAAAAGTTTACTCTGCCTCTACTTATTCGAAATTAATTATAGTAATTACATTGGGAACTAAAATGACAGTAGAGACAATAAGATTTGAAAAAATGCTTGAGTCAGATCCTGCACTTAAAGAGTTAGTTGGATACCTTAAAATCAACTTTAATGTTGGAGAGAAACTTCCAAGTGAAAGAGACTTAGCAGAACTGATTATAGGATATAGTCGCCAAAAAATTAGAGAGGCTCTTATTCGTTTAGAATGTTTTGGTTACGTTGAAATCAGTCATGGGAAAGCAAGCATATTATTAACAGAATTGAGCTAGAGTAAAAATGTCTGTGCAAAATTTATTGAAACAACTCTTAAGCAGCTAAAATCAGAAAGCCCCGATACCGTTAGGTATCGGGGCTTTCAATTTTCTATGCTTTAAGCTTTAAAAAGCTTTAGACCAGCAATCAATTGTGCAATTGGGGTGTAGGATAAATTGGGTTAGGTCAGAATAAAGTTTACTCTGACCCTGACGGATCCCACTTGACGGAACCCACTTATTTATGACCCCACTTACTTTAAGATCAGAGTCTAATACCTCCATTTTTACACCTTAGAATAAAAAATAATCTAAAAATATTGCTATATATAAAAAAATGTTGATAATATTGCGACTTCACAACAAAAAATTTAGCGGCTTCGCCTTGGAAGATTTAGTCTACAATTGTAAATGTGAAATAAAAAAGGATAAATTATGCCAACAATTCTAATCATCCTGACTGTAATTGGTTTTACTATTGCTGCAAATATTTTTATTTCAGCCTTCTGGAATCATAACCAGCGTAACAAGATGAAAAAGAAAGAAAGTGATTTGCGTAAAGCTGGCATCACTCCGTATGGTTCAACGTTATCACACGGAATGTGTATTGACACTAGAACAAATAAGTTAATTTCAGACCAAAAAGAATCAATCATGTGGTATAAGAGATTGATTTAATAATAAGAGTCACCGGAAAAGCTCACTATTAAGTGAGCTTTTTTTGTTTTGAGGGAAATATGAATTACACCCATATAGGCTGGACGCCTTGTATCAATGGTCATTTAAATTTTGGCCTTATGACCCCTGGTATTTTTGGCAGTTTTACTAACAGTACCGTTGCTGATAAAAAAAGAACGACCATTAATTATGGTTATAAATATCAAGATGATCACCATGCCAGAAGGATTATTCTTCAGTCTAAAGTTGATTGGAAAGACACTAAAAATGCACTGAGCGATGGCGAGTTCAGAGTCATTTTAACTGCAGAAGCTAACGAATCTAATAACCTTGATAATCGAAGTATTAAGGGCTCTGTTTACATTTATCCAAGAAATAGCGAGCCATCAAAAGTTGATGATAAAATTGACTTACCTTGGTTTAACCTTATTCACCCTGCAGATAAAACTCTTACTGCATACAGGGAACAGGAACAAAGTACTAAGACTGCAGAGTCGTGGCAAAAAGTTCAAGAACAACTAAATAAAGCTTTTGAAAGCCTAGAACAGGCCTTCATTAATGAACATCCCATAAAAGAACATTACTATAAAATTAACTTTACAGTTAACAGTAGAGGGATCACCTCACTTCTCAGCGACAATTGCCAAGATAAAACCACAGAATATATCATTTTAAGACAAGCTTTTTACTATATTAAATACTCTTTACATTCGCATAAGCACCATCATGCTGAAGAGGACTCACTAACTACTATTATTCAAAAAAATACGAGTGACACCGAGAAGGATGAAGTAGGTCTACGCTTGATCGGGCAATTGAAAAGAGAATTAACAAGTATAAAAAGAACGTACTCAAGTGGAGGCAGTAAGGTTTTTTGTGATGAACAAGGAATTATCGCCTACATGAACTCATTTTATACTTCATTGCATAAAGATCAGTATCTATCTGATGAACTTTATAAAAGAGAGATTATTTATTTAGAATCAATGAAATCATCGTTTAATGTGCAGACGAATAAACAAAATCAAAAAGATCATAAAACAGTTGAAATAAAGAATACTTATCGAACAGTTTTAGCATTAACTCTTTCTGGAATCTCAATTTTATGGCTAACTGTACTACAACATTTCACTCTATTCTCTGAAAATACAGTCAACTCTACTCCATTGGAATTCATTGAAAGTATCATAGTTTTTATCACTATATTTGTTTGCTTGATTTTCACTTATGTTACACAAGTAAATAGAACAATTGAAAACACTTTGGACACTGAAGGTCTGAGAACTTGGGTTGAGCAATACTACGTAACTCAGGATGATGATTTTAAAAAGCAATATCGATATAAAAAACTGCAAGCTATATCAATAGCATTAATAACTGCACTGATATTTTTTGGAGGCCCATTACTAGTAAAGGCTTTAATCATATGATTAACTAAGACAAAATCAGCTTTTATTAGCCTTTCACTTTTATATGCTAAAAAGCCCCGATACCGTTAGGTATCGGGGCTTTCAATTTCTTTTGCAACAAATTTGGCTTCAGCTTTGAGCTATAAACCGCAGATGTTTTTGCGCAGGATAAAACGTTTAGTACAAGGCGCTGCGAGCGTAGCATACGTTGTTTGTATGTGAGCGAGCAGCAACGCCGTAATCAACGTTTTAGACCAGCAAAAATTACATCATGCCGCCCATTCCACCCATACCACCGCCCATGCCGCCCATATCTGGCGCTGCAGCGTCTTGTGGAATTTCAGCTACCATTGCTTCAGTCGTAATCATTAGACCTGCAATTGATGCGGCAAACTGTAGTGCACTACGGGTTACTTTAGTTGGGTCAAGAATACCCATCTCTAGCATGTCACCGTAAGTGTCGTTACCCGCGTTGTAACCGTAGTTACCTGTGCCGTTTTTAACTGTGTTAGCCACAACTGACGCTTCTTCACCTGCGTTAGTTGCGATTTGACGTAGAGGCGCTTCCATTGAACGTAGTGCGATAATCACACCGTGTTTTTGGTCTTCGTTGATCACTTCAACTTCAGAGATTTTAGAAGCAACACGTACTAGTGCAACCCCACCGCCAGGAACAACGCCTTCTTCTACTGCTGCGCGAGTTGCATGTAATGCATCTTCTACGCGAGCTTTTTTCTCTTTCATTTCAACTTCAGTCGCTGCGCCAACTTTGATTACTGCAACACCGCCAGCTAACTTAGCCATACGCTCTTGAAGTTTTTCTTTGTCGTAGTCAGAAGTTGATTCTTCAACTTGAATCTTGATTTGCGAAACGCGGCCAGAGATTTGCTCTTGCTCGCCGTTACCATCGATGATGGTGGTGCTGTCTTTAGTGATAACAACACGCTTAGCTGTACCTAAATCTTCTAGGGCTGCTTTTTCAATCTCTAGACCGATTTCTTCAGCGATAACAGTACCGCCAGTAAGAATCGCGATGTCTTGAAGCATTGCTTTACGACGGTCACCAAAGCCAGGTGCTTTAACAGCAGCCACTTTAACGATACCGCGCATGTTGTTGACAACTAATGTTGCTAATGCTTCGCCTTCAACGTCTTCTGCAACGATAAGCAATGGCTTACCTGTTTTAGCTAACGCTTCTAGGATTGGTAATAATTCACGGATGTTAGAGATTTTCTTATCAACTAATAAGATAAATGGTGCATCTAACTCAACGCTGCCAGTTTCTGGCTTGTTGATGAAGTATGGTGATAGGTAACCACGGTCAAACTGCATACCTTCAACAACGTCTAATTCGTTTTCAAGCGCTTGGCCTTCTTCAACGGTAATAACGCCTTCTTTGCCAACTTTTTCCATTGCAGTTGCAATGATTTCGCCGATTGATTCGTCAGAGTTAGCAGAAATAGTACCAACCTGTGCAATGGCTTTAGAATCTGAACACTCTTGAGAAAGCGCTTTAAGTTCAGCAACAGCAGCAATTACTGCTTTGTCGATGCCGCGCTTAAGATCCATTGGGTTCATACCAGCAGCAACTGCTTTTAGACCTTCAACCACGATTGATTGTGCTAATACTGTTGCAGTAGTTGTACCGTCACCAGCAGCATCATTGGCTTTAGAAGCAACTTCTTTCACCATTTGTGCGCCCATGTTTTCGAACTTGTCTTCTAGTTCGATTTCTTTCGCTACCGATACACCATCTTTAGTGATTAGCGGTGAGCCAAAGCTTTTGTCTAAAACAACGTTACGACCTTTAGGGCCTAAAGTTACTTTTACTGCGTTAGCAAGAATGTTGACGCCGTTTAGCATTTTAACGCGGCCGTCACTGCCAAATAATACTTCTTTTGCTGACATTTTCATGTTCCTTAAAATTTGTTGATTGAAAGCGATTTAATGGCGCGGATTAACCTACAACTGCCATTAAGTCTGATTCAGATAAGATAAGTACTTCTTCACCATCAATCTTTTCTTTCTTCACGCCGTAGCCTTCGTTGAAAATCACTACGTCGCCTACTTTAACGTCAAGCGCTTTCACTTCGCCGTTTTCTAAGATGCGACCATTGCCTACAGCTAGGATTTCACCACGTGTTGATACTTCTGCAGCACTACCAGTTAATACGATGCCACCAGCTGAAGTTGACTCAACCTCTAAACGTTTTACGATTACGCGGTCATGTAATGGACGAATATTCATCTACGGACTCTCCTAATGATTGCTGCCCACAAACGAGGCGGTTTTAAACAAATGATAAGGGCATTTACCCTTTGATGTTTGATATATGGGGGTTGATGATCACAGTTCCAAGGGTATTTATAAAAAAACTGCGATTTTTTTGTAAAATTTGTCGCTAGTATTTATTAAACGATAATGAATACTGATAGAATTTGTCTCCCGTTTTCGTGTTTAAGTCCAAATTGATGAATGATAAACATGGGTTGCTCAGCGCACCAATAGGTCGTGTGCTTTTCAATATGAGCCTCCCCAACCTTATCGGTATCCTCACCATTTATGGTGGCAGCCTTATAGATACATTCTTCATTAGTCAGTTAGGTACTGATGCGCTTGCTGCTGTCAGTTTCACTTTCCCTGTCGCCATTGTGTTTGCCAGTATCGCCATTGGTATTGGCGCTGCCACATCGACTAACCTTTCTCGATTGATTGGAGCGGGCAATACAACCAAAGCTAAAAGCTTCTTATTTGACGCTATGCTGCTGACCTTCATCTTGATCAGTATATTGGTCTCTATTGGCATTATGGCTATTGACCCACTGTTTACCTTGATGGGGGCAAATGAAAAAAGCTTGCCGCTGATCCACGACTATATGTTGATATGGTTTTGCAGTGCGCCGCTGTTAGTGTTGTTGATGGTGGGCAATCAAGGGATCCGCGCCACGGGTGATACTCGCTCGCCAGCGATTATTATGGCGGTAGCCGCAATTATTAACTTAATCCTCGATCCATTATTAATTTTTGGGATAGGGCCATTTCCCCGCCTTGAGATCCAAGGGGCTGCGATTGCGACCTTAGTGTCGTGGCTGGTCGCTTTTACCGTTTCGGGCTACATCCTCATTTATAAAAAACGCATTCTTGAGCTAATGACACTTTGCCGAGTTCGTATTACTGCAAATTGGAAAAAGCTCGGTCATATTGCTCGCCCTGCCGCATTAATGAATATGATGAACCCAATCGCTAATGGGGTCATATTAGCCATGCTTGCTAGAGCAGACCAAGCAGCAGTTGCCGCTTTTGGCGCAGGTATTCGCTTAGAAACCTTATTTTTAGTGGTCATAATGGCCATGACGTCATCGTTAATGCCGTTTGTGGGACAAAACTTAGGGGCTGGCCAACATAAGCGCGCCAAAGACGGCATGATGTTAGCGCTACGCTTTGCTTTAGTGTTTCAAACCTTGTTGTATATCCCGATTTACTTCAGCGGTAACACCATTGCCCAGTGGTTCAGTAGTGACCTTGCCGTTATCGATTCTTTAAGCTTTTATATTCATGTATTACCCGCAGCCTATGGGCCGTTAGCCGTAGTAATTATGTTTGCCACTTGCTTAAATGCCTACCACCGCCCAATGAAATCACTAGTGATTAACCTCGTCCGCCTATTTGTTTTGATGCTGCCTTTAGCCGCGGTTGGTTTATATCTCGGTGGAGTGAAAGGCTTGCTGATTGCATTGCCTGTAACCAATACCATCATGGGGATTGCCTGTTACATTATGGCGAGTAAACTCACTGAACCCGATTCTGCTCATCTTCACTACAACAATGACGAATTGAATAGTTCTGCTGATTCAACCTTATAGCTTGTATAAGAAGCATGGTTTACTAAGGCTGATGAATTAAGCTTAATTCATCAGCTCTTGCAGCGTTAAGGATTTAATGTTGTATTGAGTAAAATGCGACTAGCAGTAGTAAATAACAGTCGGCTGTATTAAATAAACTAAATGCCAAGGAAAGCCTCATGAGTAAGTCTGTCAATGCCACCCTATTAAATGCATTTGTTTGCCCTGGAGTTGGGCACTTATATTTAGGTAAAAAAGCCATTGGCTGGAGCATTATTGCAGCATGTTTTGTGAGCCTATGTGCCATCATGACCGTGGTCATGCAGCGCGCTCAAACCATTGCCGATGATATTGTTGCCGGCAATATTCCCCTCGATTTTTATAGCATTTATGACGCTGTGCACCAAAGTGTTACCACTAACTTACCTGCTTCACTGGATATCGCGGTATTGGTGCTATTAATCTGTTGGATTGGTGGCAGTATTAGTGCCTATATCATGGGCAAAAAAATCGATGAAGCTAATAAGCCTTCAAATCAATAAGCCTAAAAGTGAATAGACTTTAAGCAATAGCCCTTAAAATAAATAGCCCTTAAAATAAATAGCCATTAAAGCCGAATAGCTCCTTATAAACCGTCTCATTTTTACGTGTTTACTCTGTATTAACCCCCTCAAAAAACTAAAAAGCCGCTTGAGCATTATGCTTAAGCGGCTTTTTGTTATTAGAAAATAAGATTCGTAAGGTGCTAAGCTGTTTAGCGCTTGTCAGTTTTATCGCTGGCACTGTCAGTTGCAGATTGAGTATCGCTGGCTTCAGATACATCATCTTTTACTGGGGTAATATCTTTCATTTCAACCTGATGGGTTTCAGGCCTCATGTCATTCGGATCAAACTTACGCTCAAAGTCGCCATCGAAGGTATTTCTGTCATTGCGTCCTTGATCAAATGGGTTTTGGCCAAAACCTTGCTGACCAAATGGGTTCTGACCCGCTTGCCCCTGAAAACCGCCACCAGCAACCACGCGCATTTGCATACGTTTAAAGATGTAGCTCGCAATGGGTGAACGAGTAAATGGGGTTAATAGCAATAAACCAATCAAGTCAGTGACAAAACCAGGAAACAACAACAATAAACCTGCTGCAGCCAACATCATGCCTTCGACAATTTCCTTACCTGGCGCTTCACCGCGTTCCAGTTTAGATTGCACTGACATTAAGGTGCTTAAGCCTTGGCTACGCACCAATGACACACCAACTATTGCGGTTAAAAACACGAGTGCCACAGTATTCAATGGGCCAAACACATCTCCTACTGAGATCAACACTGATAACTCAATAGCAGGAACAAGAATAAAAACTAAAAACAAAACTAACAGCATGCTGGCCTCAATTATTTCATTGGGTATGAACAATATATGGGGGTAATCAGGTCTTAATTCAAGACGCATCAAAATTATTGTTATTCACAAAGGTATTTAGACCTTTTGCGGTCAAGATTTTTCGAGATAATGGTTACTACTGTTTGCTTATGACGATGTCATTAATGCTATCAGTATTAAATTAGCAACTAACGCTTACATAATTCATCTCGAAAGATTATCGGCCTCTAGTGAACTCAATGACAAAAAAACGTAAAGTAGTGCGCTATTGTTATGAATAAAAACAAATTCATAAGCTCTAGCAAGCACCTATTTTAGGTTATTAAGCTTAAGCTAACTTTAAGATAAACCAAAGATGATAAGCTCCCTATGTCAGCAAACTATTTATTAGTTATAACAACTTGTCCAGATATCGCCAGTGCAAAAAAGCTCGCAACAGCGTTAGTCAACGCTAAGGTCGCTGCTTGTGTGCAATTGTATCCTCAGGTCGAATCGGTCTATGTCTGGGAAAGTGAGGTTTGTCATAGTAGTGAAGTGGCTATGCACATAAAATGCATGGCAGATAATTATGATGCGATACAAAAAATAGTGATCGATTTGCATCCCTATGAAGTACCAGAGTTAATCGCTACGCCTATTACCCATGGCTTGCCAAATTATTTACATTGGATAAAAGAAACCTCTCAATCATGAATAAAATATTTGCGCTTATATTGACCAGCTTACTGCTGCTATCACCATTAGCACACAGTGAAGACATTTTTAGTAACAGCAACAAATTCAGCTTTTTACAAGACGAACCTGAATTAATGCCCGTTGAAGAGGCTTTCGTATTTGATTACAAGCAAGACGGTAATCGAGTCGCAGTTAACTTTGTCATAGCCGAAGGCTATTACATGTATCGTGACAAGTTGACCTTTAGCGCTGATGGCGCAGTCATTGGCGATATCGAATTGCCAAAAGGTAAAATGCACGATGACGAATATTTTGGCGAACAAGCCGTTTACTACTCTTATGTCGAGCTGCCATTGGCACTTAAAGAGGCTGCTGCTGGCTCAAAGGTGCAAGTCACCTTTATGGGCTGCGCCGAGGGTAAGCTGTGTTACCCACCTACCAAACGTGATGTAAATCTAGAAGCCGTTGCGGCCAACGATGGCAAACTTGCCAAGAAAAAAGCCATCATTGGCGATGACTACGCCGCAAAACAAGCAGCACAAAATGCCCCAGCCAACCCAGAATCACAAGCGCCAATCACGCAGCAAGATAGCTTAAGCCAAATGTTGGCTAACGACAGTCTGATGTGGACCTTAGTGATTTTCTTTGGTTTAGGCATTGGTTTAGCCCTAACCCCTTGTGTATTCCCAATGTACCCGATTTTATCAGGGATTATTGTCGGTCAAGGTAAGCAATTATCTACCGCAAAAGCCTTCACCTTATCGATGGCTTATGTTCAAGGTATGGCGATTACCTATTCGCTATTAGGCTTAGTGGTCGCTTCTGCTGGGATGAAGTTCCAGGCTGCGCTGCAGCACCCTGCTATTTTGATTTTCTTAGCAGTGATGTTTGTGCTGCTCAGTTTGTCTATGTTTGGCATGTACGAGTTACGCCTGCCGGGCAAATGGCAAGATAAAATGAACAACCTGTCGAATAACCAAAAAGGTGGCAACCTGATTGGCGTGTTCTTTATGGGCGTGATTTCAGGCTTAGTCGCTTCACCTTGTACTACCGCTCCGTTGTCTGGTGCATTGATTTATGTGGCGCAAAGCGGTGACTTACTGCAAGGGTTCTTAGCACTCTACGTATTAAGCATGGGTATGGGTGTGCCGTTACTTATTATTGGCACCTCTGGCGGTAAATTATTACCACGTGCAGGCGCTTGGATGGATATCATTAAAACCATCTTTGGCTTCTTACTGATTTCTGTGTCTATCGTAATGGTAGGTCGCATCTGGCCTGGGGTTGTCTCTGATGTACTTTGGTCGCTATGGGGCGTGGGCTTAACTGGCTACCTTATCCACCAAAACAAGCTGTCTGAGTTTAACTGGAAGCAAACCACTCGTGGCATTTTGCTTACGCTGACATTATTGGCAAGTTTCTCATACGGTTTCCAAGCGGTGATGTCTGCCATGGGGTTACAAGCGCCGTCGATCAGTAATGAAATCAATCAAAGTGCGCCTGTTAAACATGCCGAATTTAAACTGATTAAATCGGTAGATGACTTAGAAGTTGAACTGGATAAAGCCAGTATTAGCGGTAAAACCGTCATGCTGGATTTATATGCTGACTGGTGTGTGGCCTGTAAAGAGTTTGAGAACATTACCTTCGTCGCCCCTGAAGTGATGGAGCGTTTAGATCAAATGGTTTTACTGCAAGCAGATGTGACCAAAAGTGATGCAGTTGATGTTGAATTGCTCGAGCACTTCAGTGTGTTAGGACTACCAACACTCTTAATGTTCGATGAAAATGGCAATCAACGTGAAGATTTACGAGTAACGGGTTTTATGAACCCTAAACCTTTTGCTGAACACTTGGATTTATTACTTGTAAAATAATTTATAAATTTTTAACGTTATGAAAAAAGGCCAATTTATTTTTAAATTGGCCTTTTTGTTGATATAGGT